>JAFGXH010000332.1 GCA_016936735.1 bacterium | reverse complement strand
GAGGGAGATATTCTTGAGGGAGATATTCTTGAGGGAGATATTCTTGATAGTGATGATTTAGAGACAAAAGAGAGTGATCTAAATGTTGAGATATCACCCATAGAGTTAACAGCATCTCAATTCTCTGAAGAAAAAGATGATAATAAAAACTCTTTAATCCAAGAAAACTCTATAAATGACCTAAAACTTGATTTTTCATCAATATCAACTTCACCTAAAATATCTCAAAAAGAGGAACCATTAGCGTTTCTAAATGATGAGTTTAAATTAGATTTTGTTGATTCAAAAAATGAGATTCAAAAATTAAAAACATCCCCAAGTGATAATACTGATAAAAACAGTCAGAACATAGAAAAATCGGTAAAAGATAGACCCAAACTAAATTTTCTTGCAGCATTTGAGGATGAAGGGATTGCTGAATATGTTGATTTTGAGGAGAAAACCAAAGAGACAAAAGAGAGTGATTTAAATACAGACTCATTTCTTAATGCACTTGATCTTCAGCTAGAAAAAAAAGCTGAAGAATCAAATCAACTACAAACTAAAATAAATAAAATAGAGACCTCAAGTAAAAACTCTTCAAAATCAAAAAAAGATGATGATTATATGCTTACTAGTCCAGAGGATTTTTTATCACCTGAGGATATTGAGGAGGATGATGCAATTGAGATTGATATTCAAGATGAGTCAATTCAATCAATTCCACCTCTAAAAAAAGAGCTTGATATTGATTTAGATGAGTTCTCTCTTACAGATCCTGGAGCTAAAAAGGATAATAAAAAAACCCCTCCTCCAATACAGAAAGAGAATAAAAAACCTGCATTACCAAAAAAAGATGGAGAACAAAAACAGAACAGTTCTACTTCAATGTTACCTAAACAACCATCTTTTACAAAAAATCATAAAAAATTTACAGAGGAAACAGATCCTAAAATTCCAATAATATCTGAAGAGGAGGCTGCTAAGAAATGGTTAAAAAAACAGAAAGAGCAATCTCAAAGTGATTTTTTTGAACCACTTGATATTTTGTCAAATCAAGATCCTATGAAAAATGAGGAGATTGATAAAATTATTTTTGAAAACGAATTAAAACCATTTAAAGAGAATTTTTTAAAACAGTTAAGTGAACTAAAGATAAAAAAAGAGAGTTATACTCTTTTTGAAAATATGTTTCTAACAATAGACAAAAATCCTTTAAATCTTCTATTCTTTGCAACCATTGAGACACTAATAATAAAAAATAGACTCTCTATTGATGATATTTTAAAAGTTATTCAGAGTCATCTTGAAAATAGTTAATATTAAAAGGAACAGATGCTAATCTCTGTAAAAAAACAGCTTTTTTTTATATCAAAACTTCCAAAAGTTTTAAAAAAAACAGCTTTTCAAAACTGGATAAAATATACAATTCCATTTGCATCACAAAGTAGATTTGAGTTGATTAATTTTGATAAAGGCATCTGTTCTATCAGAATGCCTCTTATAAAAAAAAATCAAAATCATATAAAAACACAACATGCTATTGCAATTGCTCAACTTGGTGAGCTAACTGCTGGTTTATCAATGATTTCAACTTTACCAGAAAATACACTTATTTTATTAAAAGAGCTGAATGTAAAGTATATCAAAAAAGGGGATACAGATTTACATTCCATTGTTAAACTTGAATTTGATAATTTTAGTAAAAAGGGTGATATCTCAACAGAGTCTGAAATAAAGAGTATTTCAGATGAGTTGATTGCTGTTGTAAACTGTTTATGGTATTACAAACAAACCTAAATTAATAACTATTTACAGATAGATTAAAAATATTTTTAATCTATCACTTTATCTATTTTGCAAAAAAGGTCTCATGATAATAATTAAAAGATATCCTAATAGAAAGCTTTATAACACAGAGAATAGTCAATATATAACCCTTGATGAGATTGGTGAATTAGTAAAGCAGAATATTGACTTAAAAGTTGTTGATAACAAAACTCAAGAGGATATAACAAACATAATTATGGCCCAAGTGGTTTTGAATATTGAAAGAAAAGAGAGAAACTCCTCCACAATAAAAGATAGTATTAAAGATTTAATATCTAACTCTGGTGGATATATAAATAAAACAAAAACAACAATAAAGCAAGAGGTTGAGCGTTTATTAAAACGTGGAGAGGAGGAGATTGAAACAATTTCAAAAAAAATTGATGAAAAAGTTAGAGACTCAATAAACTCTATTTTTATTGTTAATCTTGTAAAAGATATTTTGTCAATGAAAGAGAAGATGGAGTTGATGGAGGATGATATTAACTCTCTTAGAAATGAGGTTAAATATCTAAAAAATGAGATAAATGATTTAAAACGAAAAAAATAGTTTATAGTAATTTTGCATAATCAATTAGCCATAAATTAATCTAGAGTGTTCATTAAAAAAAATGGTATAATATAAAATTACATCTATATTGATTTTTATATTTATATGATGTATAATAATTTTATTATTATTAGAGGTATTTTATGAAAAAAATTCTATGTCTGTTTTTTGTTTTGTTTTCAATGAGTATTTTTGCTGAAAGTGAAAATTTAATGAAACTCTCTGTAACTGCTGGATTAAGTTATGGAATTGGAGATGGGTATGAATATACTGATTTAAAAACAGGTTTTAATGTTGGTGGTGTTTTCCATTATAATCTTGAGGCTACTCAACCAAATCTATCTGCTGAGGGGATATTAAACTATACATATTACAAAGGTGAATCAACATCCACCTATGAATATAGTTATGGAATGCTTGAGATTCTTGGTGGTGCTAAATACTCAATAAGTGAGCAATTAGGTTTTATTGGTGGATTAGGATTTTATAAATTTATTTTTGAATTTGATGATAAAACAGGTGATTTATATAATGATTATGACTCTAGTGCATCATATCTTGGGCTTTTTGTTGGTGCAATATTCAATATTGATGATAGAATCTCAATTAGAGGATTACTCCATCTTCCAGATTTTGATCCAGATGTTGCATATATCAGAATCAATTTTGCCTACTCTTTTCCACTTTAATATATAAATTACAGACTTATTAACGAAAATACTAAAAATTTTAAAAAAAAAATGATACAATCTCTATTCTAACTTTATTTTATAGATAAAGTTAATCTTTATAACTATTTAATAAAATATATTAATGAAAAAAAAATGGTTATAAATTATTTATTATATGTAAAAGGAATTAAAATGATAAACTCAAATCTATCTGTTGTTATTATGGCTGCAGGAAAAGGAACTAGATTAAATAGTGAGCTTCCTAAAGTGCTTCATGAAATTAATGGAAAAGCATCACTTTTTCATGTTATAGATTTAGCTAAAAACTTCTCAAATGAGATTATTGCAATTGTTGGATATAAAAAAGAGGAGGTTATATCATCTGTTTCTAAACACTATCCTACAGTTTTATTTGCTATTCAAGAGCCTCAACTTGGAACAGCACATGCAGTTCAATGTGCATCCCCTAAAGTTTCAAATGAGTATATGCTTATTCTTTCTGGTGATGTTCCTGCTCTCTCTATTGATACGGTTCAAAAATTAGTAAATGAGACAGTTTTAAATGGCTTTGAGGTTGGATTTATTGCAGCAAAAGTAAAAGAGCCAGCAGAATATGGTCGTGTTATTTTAGATGAAAAAAAACAGGCAATAAAAGTTATTGAGGCTATTAATTGTAGTGAAAATGAGAGAAAAATAGATTTAATTAACTCAGGAGTATATATTATTAAAAAAGATTTTTTTGATAAATCATCAAAAGAGATTAAGAAAGATGGTATTAAAGGTGAATTCTATCTTCCTGATGTTATCTCTTTAGGATATCAACAGAGTAAATCTACCCTTATTATTACAGAAAATGAGATTGAGGTGTTAGGATTTAATACAAAAGAGCAATTAGAGATGCTCAATAGTAAATTAGTGTAATTAATTATAGTTTTTATAGGGTTTTATGGAGAATTACTATTTATCAATAGACCTTGAGATGACAGGTCTTGACCCAAGTTGGGATGAAATTATTCAAATTGGTTGTGTTTTATATGATCATGAATGGAATCAGTTAGGTCTATTTTTACAGAATGTATATCCTCTTCATGAGGAGAGATTTTCAGACTCTGCAGCAAAAGTTCATGGATTATCTCTTGTAGATCTTTATGGTTCACCCCTTATCTCTGATGGATTAAAAAATATGGAGAGTTGGATATCTGAGCTTTTGCAAAAAAAAGAGCCAACTCAGAAAAAAAATGATTTAATGAAAAAAGTTATAATTTGTGGTCAAAGTGTTGGTGGAGATCTATCTTTTTTGAAAGCTGCGTATAGAGAAAATCATCTATATTGGCCATTCTCTTATAGAGCTCTTGATTTATATTCACTCTCTCTTTTTGTTTTTCAAGTTCTTGAGTGGAATGGTTTTGAAACCCCAAAATCATTAAGTTTAGACTCAATTGCAAACTATTATGGTTATAAACGTTCTGAATCAACTCATAATGCTCTTGAGGATGCAAAACTTACAGGAAAATCACTTAGAGATATTATGTATGTTGCATCTCGTCTAAAATATATTGAGGATGAAGAGGAGTAAAATACGATTTTTATAGATAAAAACTCCATTTTTATGTAGAATGATTAGAACTTTTATGGAGTTTTTATGAACAATCAATGTGATACAGGAACATCAGAACAACGTAAAAATCTGATTAGATATATCAACTTGAAACTTGCAGCAATGGGGCATCCAATATATATTGATAGAGGGTTTTTTAAAGATGATCCCATTTTTGAAACAGAATTTATTCATCTGTCTGAAAATTTAATTCTTGATTATCAAGAAAAACAGAGATTATTAAAAGATTATCTACCTCCAGTTGACCAAAGAGTTCAAAATTTTTTAAATCGATATTTTCAGGATATTGAGTTGGGTAATTCTCTTAAAGTCCCTAACCAAACATTTATTTTAGACCAAAAAGGGATTGCATCAGAGATATCTCTTCCTCCAGATAAAAATGAGTTTATTAATGAATATGTATCATCATATCGAATTATGCAGGGAGTTCTTCATAACCCAATTCATGATAGAAGAACAACAGAGGGTTCCTTTCATATTGTAAAAGGGGGACTTCCAGTTCCTCCAGATAAGAAAGAGGTCTCTAAAGTGGCATTTGCTCATCTTTTTCATGCAGCAGTAAATCCACCAGATGAATTAAAAAAACTTCCATTTACAACAGGGCAAAAAAAAGAGGCTAAAGTTATGCTTTCGATTCTTATTAGGCCAATAGTGGTTCCTGAAGTTAAAGGAGTTTCCCCACAAAAAACAATGGAGATAAGATATTTTTGTCCTGGAAGTTTGGTGAGTAATTTAGATTTTATTGAAAGAATATTTGGGAATGGTGGAGATCCAACTCTTTGGAAAAATGATGCAGCTCTTGATGTTGAACATTGGAGTGGTCATACTGGTTGTATAATTTTGGCTCCACATCTCATTAAGTTAAAAAAGAAAGATATTGGACTACCTCATTGGGATGATGCATCTGAAAGACAAAAAAAAGATGGAATGTGTTGGAAAGATTCGAATGAACTTTATAATGGAGGAAATCCATTTAAATTAACTTGTCGAGATGATAGTGGAGTTGTAATAACACTTATAGCAGATAACTACTATGGATACAGCAAAAAAGAGATTAAAACCCAAATTAGTTATGCTACAAATAGCTATGGTCTTGCAGAGGAGGAGCATGCTGGAGGAGCATTAGCTTTTCCAAGAAAAAATATTGGTGAAAGATTCTCAGGAGCTGGATTTTTACGTAAATTTTCAAAAAATTATAGTTTTGATGAGATAAAAACAGAATTTTCTGACCTTATGGATATTCAACCAGAGAACTATGGTATTGATAAGAGATATAAAAATATCATATATATTCCAGAGTTAACTGAAATAGATTTATATAAAAGTCAACTATATTGGGATTATAATGGTGAAACCCAAAAGTTAAAACTTCTTCCTAATCACTTTTATATTCACCCAACAGGCTTTAAACTTCATATGGAAAAACATCCTGCTGCACCATCTTGGAGAATTGTTAGTACATACCCAGAGGGAGTTTTTTGTCATAAACCTTCAACAGTATCTGGTGGTGGAAAATCGGAGATATCAAAATCTCTATTAAATGCGATAATTTATGGATCTTTTTATATTGATGATATGAAAAGTGATTTTGAGATGGCAGATAAAATAATTAACTTTGACTACTCAAAACGATGGAAAGAGCATCCAAAAAGAGAGATTGCATCAAGAAGATTATTAAGTAGAGAGAGAACTTTAGGCTCTGTTATAAAACTTTTAACACCATCACCTTTTTATACAGATGAGTATAATAGTTATTTAGATAATATTCCAATTCATGTTAAAGCTTTAGTTCTTTTTATAAAACGTTTTTATAGAGAGGAGGATAGTGTAAAACATTGGAGAGACTACTTTAGTGTTGATGTTATAAATGGAAGAGAGGGACATGCACTTTTATTTAATGGAAGAAAAATAGTTGCAAGCTATTTAAGAGTTGGATTTGCATCTGAAACTTTTTGGTATGTTCATAAACTTCGTTCCGATTTTATTGCTGCTGAAAAAATACAGATGGAGGATGATGTAACTGCATCAATCACTGTTCCATTAACTTGGCTTCCTAATCTCTCAAAAGAGTACTATAAAAGTTATAGTGTAAAACTAACATCAAATTGTGAAACATATCTATTTCAAAGACCAGATGAGGCAATTCATAAAGGATATGATAAACAAGCAGAGGCTGATTTGGCACAAGAGGGAAACTTTACAACAAATTATGAACCTCTAACACCAAAACATGGAAGAGATTTATTAGAGGATGCAATTGAATTTGATAAATACACAACCCCTATTCAGGAACTTATTAAAATTGGTGCAGATGGTGATGATACAAGTTATTTTATAACACCATCACATCCAAGATTAGTTAATGGAGAGGCAAGTAAAAACCCTAGATATCTTCAAAAAAGACCAGATTTAGTATATCCAATAGGATCATATCTTGCAGAGATTGGTTTAAGATTTCATCGAAAAATATCTCTTGATAAAGCAGTTTACTTTCCTGTAGACTCAATTCTAATGGGAAGAAGAAATAATAGACCAGAAAAGAAAAAAGGGATAAGAGGTTTAAGTGTCTATAATCCAATACATTATCAAGAGTATCCAGAACTTTTTATGGATTTAATAACAAGTTTAACGGGAAAATCTCCATCAACAACCGGGTTTGGTTCAGAGGGTGCATTAACAAAAGGACCTTTTAATATGCTACCATACATTACAGATCTTAATAATGCACTTCTTTCCTATATTCTAACAGGACAAAAAGTCTTCTCATCTGCTGCAGGTTATATTGGAACAGAAACAAGAGTAGATCATGATATAAGTATATTGATTCCAGAGTTATGGTGTAGATTATCTGATGAACAAAGAGATCCTAATACTCTTATTGCAGAAGGATCTTTAGAAAAAATAGAGGATTTTGAATATAATGGAGTTGTGATTCCTGCAAGTAGATTAGGATATCGTATTACAGAGGCTTTTCTATTTAGATATATGGGGAGTGTTTTTGATGAACCCCAAGCAGTATTTCCAGAAAATGTTTTAAAGCCAGAGATTCAGGATTTAGAGGCTTTTGTTGATGGTATTTTATATATTGCAAACTCTCAAAAAACTGTTGCATCAATGTATTTTGAAGATGGTAGTGTTGAGGCTGCAATTCCTCCATTAAAAGCACTTCTTCATATTATGGTTTTTGGTAATTACAATGGAAAAACAGAAAAAGATAAAGAGATTAGAGATATGTTTACTCTTGAAAATCTACTATCATCTAATTGGTATTTAGAAAGGTTAAAACTAAAACAAAATTATGATATAAAATTCTGGAGGGAGAGAGTTGAGTATATAAAATCAAAATTAAACCAAAAAAACTCTCTTGAATTATCAATAAAACTCCATATTGAGGATCGCTTAGAGTATGCTCAAAAACAGCTTGAGATTGTATCCCACTCTAAATACATTGAAACATTAAAAGGAACAATTGGTTTAGACCCACTATTTAGAGATTAAATAATTAAAATATATTCAAATTTTTAAAAATCAAAAAGTTTTCTCTGTTTTTTTTCTAAAATTCCACTATTTTTATCAGAATTTTCTGTTTTGATAATATCATGTATTGGTTTGAATGTTAATCTATGTTCTGGAATAACTCCATATTTTTTTATAGCCTCAATGTGCTCTTTTGTTCCATAACCTTGATTATTTTTAAAATTATATTGAGGGTATTTTTGATCTAACTCCTCCATTATTGAGTCTCGATAGACTTTTGCAACAATAGATGCTGCAGCAATTGAGTAACTTTTTGAATCACCTTTTACAACTGTTAATTGATCTATCTCTATTCCTGGAACTTTTTGATTTCCATCAATAAGAGCAATATCAATAGTTTTTATTTGATTATAAAGAGAGTTAAAGCACTCAAGCATCCCTTTTTTTGTTGCATTTAAAATATTTATTTTATCAATCTCTTGGGATGATATAACAGATATAGTATAGCTATTTTTTTGAATAATCTCTTTATAAATCTCTTCACGTTGTTTTTTTGAAAGCTGTTTTGAATCATATACTCCATCAACATAAACCGAATTAGAGTATACAGAAGCAATAACAACAGGACCTGCTAATGGTCCCCTTCCTGCCTCATCAATTCCAATAGGAAAAAAATAACCCATTTTATATAAAAAATACTCTCTTTTTAAAATCTCTTTTTTCATAAAAATCTATAATGTTTTTTCACATCTTTTGTGATAATCCATTCACAACTTAATCCCTCTGAAAATGTAACAAAATCACCTGCACCAAAATGAAACTCCTCTCCATTTGCAATAACAGTAACCTCACCCTCTAAAATAAAGCACTCCTCTGTTGAATCATAATGCCAAGGGAATCTTGATTTCTCTTTTCTCCATATAGGCCAAGAGCTTATTTTTAACTCATTGATTCTTTGTTGTGGAATTTTCTCAATTTTTACATCCATTACCGCTCCTTCTGATACATTATATCATGTTATTCACAATATCGGATTTTTTATTAAAAAAAAAGTATTTTTTTATAATTTAATGTTTTTTATTTGTAAATTACAAAATATAATTTATAAATTTAAAAATATGTATTTAAATTTGATTTACTAATATGGAAAAAACTATTATTTTTTTGCATTTTATTAAAAATAAGGTTATCATAACTCTCAAGTTTTTAAGAGGATTTTTATGTTACAAAAAGATAATGATGAGCAATATCTTACAAACTGTTGGAGACTTATTCTTGGAAAAGGGGCTGAAAATCAGCTTGGTTCTGGTTCAGGCGAGGTTCAGGAGATGGATCAGTTGCTAGATTATCTTTATCAGAAGGAGTATGGTGAAAATCAGCTTTATGATGGTGGTAGTGGAGGAGGTGCTGGAAAAGAGGCATCAAGAGATAAGTCAAAACCAACAGTTTTTGAATGGTTAAAAAAAATTAGAGATAAATTTCCAGATAAAACTGTTGAGATAATGGAGAAGCATGCAATCTCAAAATATAATATGACTGAGATGTTAAGTGATAAAAAGGTTTTAGAATCAATGGAACCAAACAAAGCTCTTCTTCAAACAATTCTTCAGATGAAGGGACATATGAAGCCTGATGTTTTGGAGAGTGCAAAAAAAATTGTTAAAAATATTGTAGATCAGATAAAACTTAGTTTAGAACAGAAAATACATAAAAGATTCTCATCTCTGATTAATAGGAATCGTTCAACAGTTTACTCAATATCTGGTGAATTAGATTTTATTAAAACAATAAGTAAAAACCTTAAAAACTATAATGCAGATAGAAAAGAGATTCTATTTGAGGATTTCTTCTTTTATGAAAATATTCATAAAAAAAATAAATGGGAGCTTATCTTACTTGTTGATGAGAGTGGAAGTATGATGGATTCTGTTTTATATAGTAGTATAATGGCCTCTATTTTTGCAACAATGCCTGTTTTCAAAACCAAACTTATCATTTTTGATACAGAGGTTGTTGATTTAAGTGAATATCTTCATGATGTTATTGAGATTATGTTTAAAGTTCGTCTTGGTGGTGGAACAGATATTGCAAAAGCATTAGCATATGGTAGTACATTAATTCAAAATCCACATAAAACAATTGTTGTTCTTGTTTCAGACTTTTATGATTGGAATATGAATCGTTTCTATCAAGAGGTTGCTAGTATAATAGAGGGTGGTTCAAAATTTATTGGAGTTGGGGCCTTAAGTGATGATGGAAAAGGTGATTATGATAAGCAGGCAGCAAAAAAACTGGCCTCTATGGGAGCAGATGTTGCAGCATTAACACCAGATGCACTTGCAGATTGGATAAAAGGAATTATAAAATAGTGTTTTATAATGTTTATCAAAAAGAATCTAAAATAGAATTGCTGATTTTAAGTTTAAAGGAATCAATATGAATGAAATAATCTCTTTTATAAATATGATTGATGATGATTTTTTAGTTTCTCTTGCAAATATGGGTTATCTTAAAAAGGCTAAAAAAGAGTTTGATTCTAATAGATTTACAAAAATATCTGATTCACCTCTAGAGATTGAATTGAAAACAGATAATGAGAGTAATAATGTAACTTTTCTTGAGGCTAAAGCAGATAAAATAGTTTGTACATGTCCAGATTCAAAATTCTGCAAACATAGAATGATGGCTATTTTTTATTTGCAACAAAATAGTTCTGATTCTTCTGAAAAAAGAGCTGAAGATGAAACAAAAATAGAAAAAAAAGATGACAACTCATTAATTTCAGACTTAAATAGTTCAGAAACTCAAAAAGATAACAATATCCCCTCAATAGAAAATAGTAAATCAGAAAATCTATTTGCAAATGTTAATGGAGATATACTCTCTTTTATTAACTCTTTTACTGATGAATTTTTAGCCTCTCTTGCAAATATGGGTTACCTTAAAAAGGCTAAAAAAGAGTTTGATTCTAATCAATTTACAAAAATATCAGATTCACCATTTACAATTGAGTTAAAAACCGATAGTGAATCAAATAGTGTTACATTTTCTGAACCAAAAGCAGATAAAATAGTTTGCACCTGTCCTGACTCAAAGTTTTGTAAACATAGAATGATGGCTATTTTTTATATACAACAAGAGAGTCAAAATTTCTCTGAAAATAGTGAGCACAAAACCCACTCCCAAGAGGGGGCTTTAATAAATTCTGAAAAAAATAGTGATACTCCTCAACAAGAGAAAAAAGATCCAAAAGTTGAACTTCAAACAATATTATCTGATTTAATCCAATTTGATGAGAGTCAGCTTGAAAAATATTTTACAAAAGCTCTATTTGAGAAGGGGATAAGATATTTTGTTGATTTAAAAGAGTCTATCTCTCATGAAATAAAACCTAATGGTGTTACATTTACAATTCAGGATGAAAAAAGAGGAGAAACAATCTCAACAACATTTTTAAAAATATCTCCTAAAGATAATGTTATATGCTCTTGTAAACCTAAAAAAGGAACAAAATGTATCCATCAAATAGCAGCATTTTTATATTTAGCTGTTATGTTTGAAAAAATATCATTAGACTCTTTAATGGCAAAAGTGGAGGAGGAGTTAGCAACAATAGATGACTCTGTTTTAAAAGAGGTTGAGAAAATTATCTCTGAAGTTATAAAATTTGGTTTATCAAAAACAACCCCAATAACTTTACAAAGACTAAGAAGAGCTGGTTTTAAACTACATTATGATTCACCACTAATGGAGAGATCTCTTTATAATCTTGAGGAGGAGTTATCTCTTTTTATTAATAGAGATAATAGCTTCTCTCCATCAAAATTTAATACACTTCTATTTAAACCTCTAAGACTTATAAGATTATATCGCTCTAATCCTACAGATGTAAAACTTGTAAAATCATTAACAGAGCATAAATCAGACTATTATGATGTTGCAAAAATATCTCTATTTGGTGTTGGTCATGAGTATCTTGAGTTTGCTAATGGTGGTGTGGCTGTAAAACTCTATTTTCTTAATGAGCAAAATAGAGTTTATACCCGTTCTGTTTATAGAACTGTTTATGATGGAAATACTGGTTCAACAAAACATCTTCTTTTAAAATCAGGTATTTGGGGAGAGGTAAATGAGGCTGGAATAGGTGAGTTTGCAATTGAGGGTTTTAATGGTTTTAAATTTACATTGTCTCAAACCAAATCAAATGATGAAAACTCTTTATCTTCAAAAGGGAAAGTTATTATTGAAAATAGGCATAAATTTGAATTATTTAATGTTTATAAAGAGTTTTCTCAATTAAAAAAAGATTTTATTGAGTTTAGAAGAGAGAATTTTCTTCTTCAAATATACTCAAAAGTTTTCTATTCATCAATAAAAGTTTCAGCCTATGGAGAGCCTCAATTTAATTATGAAAATCAATACTGGGAGATTCCACTATTTGATGAAAATAATAGCCATATTATTATGAAACTAAATGCAAGTAAATTTGACTCTTCTGATTCTCAAAAAAGTTTTTTGGAATCTGTTGCAAAAGTTTTTACTGTTTATGAGACTGAAAAACCAGATATATATTTTGGAAAACTGTTTATTGATAATGGAGTTCCTATTTTTTATCCAATATCATCCTATTATTCAGAAAAAGATACTATTTTATCAACACATCTTCAGGGATTTATAATGCCTCCTGAAAAGCCAAAAGGTAAGAAAAAAGGTAAATAGTTAGATTTTTTAGTATCCTGTTCATTTTTCTTTTTTATTTATAGTAATAAAAAAGAGTAATATTCTTATTAGAGATAGTTGATTTTATATTTGCAAATTTTTACTATTTTTTGGAGTTCGTATGAGTTTAAAACTTATATTTACAGAGTGTGAGGAGTTAATAGAACAGATTGTTCTTTCTGGAACAAACCATTTATCATCATCAATAATAAAAAAAATAAATAAAATTATTGGAGATTTTTCAACTTATGCTCTTTCTGATGGAGAGAATATTTTAAAATCTTTTTTGGAGGGTAAAAATAGAGAAAAATCATTAGCAGACCTATACTTTTGGGTTGAAACAGCTATATTTGAAATTGAAAATCGAGAGATTGAGTTACAATAATATTAATTTTTTGGAGGAGTTTTATGGAGCAGGAGTTTAGAACATTTGATGATATGTCACAACTTATAAAACAGAATTATCTCTCTTTTCTAATTGAGTTAATAAAAGCAGATAAAGTTATTGAAAAAAGAGAGTTTAATGATTTATATATGCTTTTTACCCAATCTAAATTAGAGAGTGAAGGACGTATTCTATTAGTTAAAGAGTTGTTTTCTGAGGATATTCAGTTTGTTATTGAGAATAGAATATTAGATATTACAAAAGAGCTTACTCAAAATGAGAAAGCTATTATTCAATTCTCTTTAGTTAAAGATTTAGTAAGACTTTCAAGAGCTGATGATAATGTTCATGAAAAAGAGGAGGAGTTTATCTCAAATGTTGCAATGAAGCTATATCCAAGAAAAGAGGATGCTTTTAAAATTATTCAACTTGCAGAGGAGTCTGTTGAGTGTGATAAAAAACTTCTAAAAGGAGAGTTAAGTGAGAAAGATTTTGAGGAACAATCTCAAAAAATAGCTGCAAGTGCAGCTGCTATTGGTGTTCCTGTTGCAGCTCTCTATTTTACTGGAAGTTTAATTGGACTTGGTGCAGCTGGTATAAAAGGTGGTTTGGCGGCAATTGGTTTGACTGGAGTTTTAGGTGTTGGAGCTGTTTTAAGTGGTGTTGGAGTTGCTGTTGCTGTTGGTTTTGCAACATATAAACTTACAAACATGTTTTTTAAAAATAGAAATAAAAAAAAGAGAGAGGAGGAGTCTTCAGAACATATAGAGGAGATTCAGAAAGATAATAACTCTCTTAAAGATAGTACAATTAATTCTCTTAAAACTGATACTATTAAATTTTTAGATGATAAAAATATTAAAGATTATTTTGATTATGCTATTGAGAATTTATAAAAGTACTATTTCAATTTTTTTAATAAACCTGTTTTTTCATTAAACTCTTTAATCATTTCATCCCATTTTTTAGGTTGATTAAATAGTCTATCCCAAATTGTTCTATCATACCAAAGAGTATTTAAATCCTCAATCTCTTTTGCTTGTTGTTCAACCCAAGTGTAATATTTTAGATTATGAACACGTTTTCTATCTGCATAAGTTAACTCTTGCATATAATCAATAGTTGTTCCTAATACACATTTTTCATAAT
The DNA here is from genome assembly GCA_016936735.1 of bacterium. GTDB lineage: Bacteria > UBP6 > JAFGXH01 > JAFGXH01 > JAFGXH01 > JAFGXH01. The sequence goes on along the minus strand of JAFGXH010000332.1, from coordinate 14,793 downwards.
CTTTTGCAGCTTGAACAGATGTATATTTTCCTCTCTCTTTTTTCAATTCAGTAACTCTTGATTGATACATATCTGCAGAGTCTGTTGCAAGAGTAAAAACAATATCATCAGATGTCATCTCATAATATTTAGCTGTTTTAATTGCGGAGAGCATATTTGAGATTCCTGAAATACCAAGAAGATGAAGTTGATCTACTAACTCTTCTGATAATCCCATTTTTTTCAAATATGCTAATCCCTCTTTTTCATTAAAAAGACGAAGTAGTCTCATGCAGTCTTCATCATCAATAGCTGTTATAACATCTGTATTTTTAGTGTTGTGAACCCAAGGAATATGTTTATCACCAATTCCTTCAATTCGATGACCACCAAAGCCATTTGCCAAAATTGTTGGACATTGAAGAGCCTCAGATGCAGATATTTTCATTTGAGGATGAATTTTTTTCAAATAGTCTCCAGCAGCAATTGTTCCTGCTGAGCCTGTAGCAGAGATAAATGCTGTTAATGAGGATGTTTCGGTTTTTAAATATCCATAAACCTCTTCAATTGCAGGACCTGTTACATTATAGTGCCAAGCTGGATTCCCAAACTCATCAAACTGGTTGAAAATAACATGATCTTGTCTATTTTTTCTAATATCCCAACAGGCATCATATATCTCTTTAACATTCGATTCACAACCAGGAGTTGCAATAATTTCAGATGCAATACCTTTTAACCAATTAAAACGCTCTTGACTCATCTCTTCTGGAAGAATTGCAACAGATTCACAACCCATTAAATGAGAATCAAATGCACCACCACGACAATAGTTTCCTGTTGAAGGCCAAACAGCTTTATGTACTGTTGGATCAAAAAGACCTGACACAATTGCTGGAGCTAAACAACCATAAGCTGCACCAACTTTATGAGCACCTGTTGGGAACCATTTTCCAATAAGAAGAACTACTCTTGCTTTAACTCCAGTTAATTCTGATGGTAACTCAAGATAGTTAACTTTACCATATCCACCGCCTTTTTCAATTGGCTCATTTTTCCAAGTAATCCTAAAGAGGTTAAGTGGATTTAAGTCCCATAACCCAATATTTTTAAGATTTTTTTTGATTTTTTCAGGAATAAGCTCTGGATTTCTCATCTCTTCAAATGTTGGAAGGATAATTCCCTGTTTTTTAAATCTTTTAATACTATTCTCAACTGCCTCTGGATGGATAACTGAATCAATAATTGGGATCATTCTTTCTCCTTTTATATAAAAAATTAGGGGCATTATTAGTAACGCCCCTAAAAAATTTAACTATAAGACTTATATATTATATTAATACTGTCTTTTGATTCCTTTTGTTATTAACTCCTCAAGTTTTTGAGCAGGATTTGATACTTTTCCAAGTAAAATCATTGCCATAATAACAAAAGGTTTAAAACTTGCTTGGTGATATGTATCTGGAATATATCTATCAAAAACAGAACGAACAACTTCACCCTGTTTACAGCTTAAACCTGTTATATCTGCAGGTAAACAGTGTTGATATAAAGCAGCACCATTTTGAGTAAGTTTCATATTCTCTTCTGTACACTCCCAATCAGTGTGTTTTGCATTATTTGCAAGAGCCTGTTTTTCAAGTTCCTCTAAACCTTTATGATCTCCAGAACGAAGAAGGTCAGTACGTTTTTGCATTACCCAATATGGAGCCCAAGATTTTGGATAAACAACATGTGCATCTTTAAATGCCTCATCCATACTATGAACGATTTCAAATTTACCACCACTTGCAGCAGCATTCTTTTTAGCAACCTCAACAACTTCAGGAATTAAATCATATCCCTCTGGATATGCAAGAGTAACATCCATTCCAAAACGACTCATTAAACCAATAACTCCCTGTGGAACGGAGAGTGGTTTTCCATAACTTGGAGAGTATGCCCAAGTCATTGCAATTTTCTTTCCTTTAAGGTTTTCAAAACCACCAAAATAGTCTTTTAGTTTTGCTAAATCAGACATAGATTGTGTTGGATGGTCAATATCTGATTGTAAGTTAACTAAAGTTGGTCTTTGATGAAGAATTCCTTTATCATAACCATATTGAACAGCTTCACTAACCTCTCTTTGATAACGATCTCCCTCTCCAAGGTACATATCATCACGAATACCAATTACATCAGCTGTAAAAGATACCATATTTGCAGTCTCTCTTACTGTTTCACCATGAGCAATTTGGGATTTTTTTTCATCAAAATCTTGAACAGCAAGTCCAAGTGCATTAACTGCAGATGCAAAACTAAATTTTGTTCTTGTTGAGTTATCTTTGAATATAGAGATTCCTAATCCACTATCAAAAATTCTTGTGGATATATTTGTACGGTGCATCTCTTTTAAAGCCTCAGCAACTAAAATAGTAGCCTGTACTTCATCAAAACTTTTTTCCCAAGTTAAAAGAAAATCTTTCTCATACATATCAAGTGAGAGCTTTTTAAGTAGCTCAATATTTTTTTTGATAGAAACTTGTTGCATCAATACTCCTTAAAACAGAACATTGTTAATTTATAGAATAATGGAGAATCCATTACAAATGCCTTAATAACTTTAATAAAATTATATAAAACAAACACTATTTTATATAATTTAATAATTTTTGATTAATATATAGAAAAGGGAGAAATATTTCTCCCTTTTTTTAAATTGATAACTATTTTTTTGTAGTAGCAATTAATCCAGCATAAAATGCTGCACAAACCTCTAAATGTTCAATAGGAACAAACTCATTTGGAGCATGAGCATAAATCTCATTTCCTGGTCCAAAACCAATACAAGGAATTCCCTCTCTTCCCATTATAGATACACCATTTGTTGAGAATGTCCATTTATCAACAACAGGTTTTTTATCAAAAAGATTTTCAAAAGCTGAAACACATTGTTGTACAAGAGGATGATTCTCCTCAATTTTCCAAGTTGGATAGTATTTTTCTGTAGGATATACAAGCCCTGTGTATGCTGTTTCTGAATACATATACATCTCAACTTTTGCACCAAATTTTTTAACTGAAGGAAGTGCCTCAATTTCACCAATTGCAGACTCTTTTGTTTCTCCCCAAGTTAAACGACGATCAATAGAGATCCAAGCCTCATCTGCAACAGCACATTGAGAAGGAGAGCTTGAGAAAAATTGAGAAACTGTTAAGGATCCTTTTCCTAAGAAATCATCATTTTTAAGTTTTGGATGAAGTTCTTCAAGTTCATTAAGGATTTTAGCCATTTTGAAAATAGCATTATCACCTCTCTCTGGAGCAGAACCATGAGCAGATAACCCTTTAACATAAACTTTAATCTCCATACGACCTCTATGGCCTCTATATATATTTAAATTTGTTGGTTCTGTAATAACAACAAACTCTGGTCTAAGTTTAACTTCATTAAGGATATATTGCCAGCATAAACCATCACAATCCTCTTCCATTACAGTTCCTGTAACCCAAACAGTTACATCTTCACCAAGATTTAGATCTTTAACAATTTTACCAGCATAAACACCTGAAACAAGTCCACCTGTTTGATCTGTTGTTCCACGACCATAAACATTAACATCATCAATATCACCACTTAGAGGATCTCTATTCCATGCAGAACGTTCTCCAAGATCAACTGTATCAATATGAGCATCAATTGCAATCACCCTTGGTCCATTTCCAACTCTTCCCAATATGTTTCCAAGACCATCTATAATAATCTCATCAAAGCCAACTTTTTCCATCTCTTTTTTAATTCGTAAAACAACATCTTTTTCTTTACAAGAAATTGAGTGAATTTTTACTAAATCAGAGAGAAATTTAGCCATATCCATACGATACTCTTTTGCTTTTTTTTGAATCTCATTCCAAAACATCGGGAATCCTCCATAACAAGACAGTAAATAAAACTTTAATGCCACTTTGTGAAATCTTTTATAATGGGCTATATTTTTTTAATTATATAAAGATATTAAAAATTCACCAAAAGCCCTCTAATTCAACTTGTATAGCATAAAAAAATAGCTAATGGTAGTGAATTTTATAAATTCACAAGATTTTAACAATGGAGGCATTTATATGTAAAATATTGAAAAAAAACTTATAAAACTTTAATATTTTTAAGATTTTTATCTCTTTTTATAACTTACTTGTTGACATAAAACATACAAAATATAATTAATAAAAGATTTATTACTCCTAACCATTAATATTTTTAATGATTAAATTAATTAAATGAATTTAAAGAAAAAACTTTAATCATTATATAAAATTGTGATTTTATTATGAACTCAATTTGACTTTTTTAAAAAAAAATGGTATACTGAATTTGATTTCTTGGGAGATTATAATGAGATATTTTTTGATACTTTTCACCCTAATGTTTTTTTCTTGTAGTGATAACTCAAATAGTGATCCAACAGATAAAGTTTGTGTTGTTGTTGATGATTGTTCTGATGGATATAACTGTATTAACAATGTTTGTGTTAAAATTGTTGAGGGATGCACAGAAAATAGTGATTGTCCTGATGGATTTGAATGTTTAAATAACTCTTGTACTGAAAAAGCAACAGGTTGTAATTCAAATTCAGATTGCCAACAGGGATATCGTTGCAATTTAAATGGTATTTGTGAGATTTTTTTGTGTTCAACCGATACTGAATGTGGAACAAAGGAGATTTGTGAGAGTGGAGCTTGTATAACTGGATGTCACTCATCAACTCAATGTTCACAGGGAGAAATATGTAATACAACAACAAATCTGTGTGAGGCAGGATTTGATTGTCGTTTAGATGGTTGTAGTGAGCAGGGATATCAATGTAATCACTCAACAGGTGAGTGTGAAACAACTTTATGGTGTAATACATCAGCAGATTGTATTCCATCTGAATATTGTAATCCAATGAGTGGTCAATGTGAAGAGAATAATAGTAGTTGTGAAACAGATAGTGATTGCGAAGAGGGATCTCGCTGTATCTCCTCTGTTTGTACCACTATTGGTGGATGTATATCAAATAGTGATTGTATTGAAAGTGATAAACCTGTATGTAATACATCAAGTGGAATCTGTTATCAATGTATGAGTGATTCAGATTGTAGTGATGGTGAGGGATGTGATTCACAAACACATACTTGTAATGGTGGTTCTTCAAGTGAGTGTATGGCTGATTCAGATTGTGGTTTAAATAAAAGATGTAACATGAATACAACTCCTCATAGTTGTGAATCAATGTTTGGTGATGAGTGTAGTAGTGATAGTGATTGTCCATCAGGTCAAACATGTTTTACAAATTCAACACCTCAAAGATGTGTTGAGTGTTTAGCTGATTCTCAATGTGAAGAGGGACAAGTTTGTAACTCAGTTACATATATGTGTGAGCTTGCTGGAAGTGGAGTATCTTGTGAAACCGATATGGATTGTGATATTTACTCTGGAGAGATGTGTATTGATTATGTTTGTGTTAATCCAAATGGTGGAGCAACAGGGGATGGGATTTGTGATACTACATTAGGAATGTTACTTTGTGTGTTGTTAGATGGATATTGCAGTGAATATATCTCTGGCGATTGTCTTTTTGAGTAAATTTTAATAGATTTCAGATATCCAATATCCATTTGCAGGGATTGTTATATTAAAACTCTCAACCACTTTTGAAATAGGGATATCAGTTCTATTAAACCCAACAATTACACTTTCTGTTTTATAAACCATTTTATAAATCCAAATATCTTTTTCAATAACTAAATCAACTCTTGAACCATATCTAAATGATTCATATAGAGACCTTTTTTTAGTTAAATCAGATAGTTTGGTTTTTAAATTTTTTTGAAATTGAGATAGATTATCACCAAAAATCATAACTCGTCTATTATCAGGATCATTTGCTCCTGGCATTCCAAATTCATCCCCCTGATATACAACTGGAACTCCTGGAATGGAGAAAACAAATGCATGAGCCATTGCCATTTTTAAAAATGGTTTTTCACTATTGGGATGAGTTGGAGAATTACTCCAAACAAGTTCACTTGCTTTGTATCCACCTTGAGAATCTGAGCTATTTATTGGATCATTTTGGTTTGATGCAAAATCATAATTTGCAACACTTAAAGCTCTACATATATCATGATTTCCAATAAAATTAGACATTAAAGAGTCTTGATAGTATGTTTTATATCTATTCATGTTCTCATTAAGATATTCAACAAAATCTATAAATGACTCCGATTGAATTAAAAATACTCTTGAAATATGATGAAATAGAGGAAAATCAAATTGACCATCCAATTTATCTTTTCCTAAATAATATCCTATTTCATCCCAACCATAATCACTTGTGAAAGTTTCACCAACCATATAAAATGGTATTCCTGTTGTTATTACCTCTCTTTGAATATAGGTTTTTAGGGCAACTGTAAAATCTAATATCATCAATCTAATAGCATCTAATCGTAACCCATCAATATTAAAATGTTGAATCATCCAAACAACATGCTCAATCATTCTCTCCATAACATTTATATTTTTATAATTAATATCTGGTAGATACTCTGTAAACCAACATGTTATTGGTTGTTCCCAACCACAGGTATAACCACCATTACTATTTGGACGCTGAGTACCCTCTGCTAAATGAAACCAATCACCATTTTTATAATCTCTCCATAATGGACTTTCAATGTGAACATGATTTGGAACAAAATCAAACATAACTCTAATTCCTTTTTGATGAGCCTTATCAATAAGCTCCTGAAGCTCCTCTTCTGTTCCAAAATGTGGCTCAATTAAAGATTCTGTATCTGGTTTATATTTATCACTCCAACCGCTTGAGACTGGCCAATATGAGTGATATGCTGTATAATATCTTGTATCTCCTCCCATTCCAATCCATTTCCCTTGTGTATTTCTAATTGGAGAGCTAATCCATAGAGCATTAACTCCTAAATTGGTAAAATAGTCATCCTCTATTTTATTTATAATTCCTCTAAAATCTCCTCCCATCCAGTTTGCTTTTAAATCAACACCATCAATCATTCCATCATTAGAGCTATCACCATTTAAAAATCTATCTGTCATTATTTGATAAATAATAGCATCTTCCCATTTAAAACTTTTCTCTTCAATCCAAATTGGGACAAAAAATGGTTTTGTTGCAAAACCATTTTTATCTCTAATATAAAAACGATAGGAGTATTTTCCTGAGCTTAAACCACTCTCTGATATAGAGAATGTTTTATCATTTTCATCAAATGAGATATTCACTTTTTTACCATTTCTGGTGATATTACTTTTTGATAAATCTGGTAACTCTCCTGTTTTTGATGGAATATATTTAAGTTTAAAAGAGAATGAGTTATTTGTTATCTCTGGCCTATTAATAAACTCCAAAGATGGATGATTACATCCTTCAACTTTTAACAGAGAGCTTTTTTCATCATCAATATATATTGTTAATGGATTTGATATATCTAAACTCCAGCTATTTTTAGATTTTGAATAGAAATAGTAACCATAGTTTCCCTCTGGCAAAAAAAGCTCTTTTTCCCATCGTCCATTTTTAAATAGCATTGGAGTTACCAATTGCCAATTATTAAAAGAGCCTTTGATATACATATCATCTTCAGCTCTTCCATCAACAACAAGTGTCACTCCAGAGCATTCAGTATAGTTAGTATCACTATCACTTTGACAAGAGAGCATTGATATAAGTAGTAAAATAATAGATAAGTAAAAAACTTTTAATTTTATCTCTTTTAGTTTCATAGCTCTACCTCAAATCATCATATACAATTAATGTTTTATAGGAAAGTAAAGTTTTAATCAATAATTTTGTAACATATTAGATTTTTACAATATCAATTTGATATTTCCAATCATCTTTATTGATTGCAGGCTGAAATTCAAAATTTAAAACAGAGTCATCAGTTACATCTATAGAAAAATCAAGGCCAATAAAAAATTGATTCCAATTATTATCATCTCGATAACTTGAGTTAAAAGAGATCTTTTCATCAAAATCTAATGAAAAATATCCTAAAAAACCTGAGAAAATATCACCTTTTGAGAGAGAAAACTCTGTTTTTATTATTGGTAATCTCTCTTTTGGATTAACAGTATAAAAATCAACTTCAGTAACTTTTTGAGGAGTATCAAGGTATACTATTTTTTCATCTCTGCTTAATAATTTTATTTTGTTGTGGTTTATATTCTGTTTTAAATCTAATAAAGCAAACTGATTCATATTGAATCCATATGGCCTATGTTTCCAATATTGAACAGAGATTTCAACTTCAGAGTGAAGATATATTGGAACTAAATATAGTGAGACTTTTCCTGGTAAAATAACTCCACCCTTTTTTAAAAATCTATCTCTATAATGAGATACTTTTAAAATCATATCTTCATCCCAAAAAAAAGATCCAATCTGTTCCTGAATTATAACATCAATTGCCTCAATTTCAACATCAAACATATCTTTTTGTATAAACTCAATATTTTTTATCTCATTTAAATCTGCTACTTTTTTAGCAGTTTTAATAATATCCATTTTATCAATAGCATATATTTTTTTTGCACCAGATTTTGATGCAAAAAAGGATAAAATACCTGTTCCACAACCCAAATCAGCAACAATATCACCAGTTTTTATATATTTTTTAATAGCTTTCCTATAAAAAACAGTTCTAATTGAATCATTTAAAAGTTTATAATGAATATTTGCACTATCATAATTAAAATTCATAAAATCCCCCTAAAAACATAATATTCTACTATAATTAAGTCACTATTTCTATAAAAAAACATATTAGAGCTTTTGTATAAATTTAGTTTCAACAATAAAAATGATAAAATCATTTAATATTTTATGAAAATAGAAAATAAAACAATATTTTTAAATCTTAAGATTGACTTAAAAATATAAAAAGTATAGAATAGTGCTGTTTTATTAGAGGATTTACATGTATTTAAAAAAAGAGATTCCATTTGGTAACACCACTCTCTCAATTGAGACTGGTAAAATGGCTAAACAGGCAGCAGGTTCTGTTGTTATGAGAGCTGGTGATACTATGTTATTAGCTACTGTTACATCTGGTGTTGAACCAAGACTTGGTGATTTTATGCCACTTACAGTTGACTTTGTTTCAAAAATGTATGCAGTTGGAAAAATTCCTGGTGGATATTTTAAAAGAGAAACAAAACCACCAGAGTCTGATGTTCTTATTGCAAGACTTACAGATAGACCAATTCGTCCACTTTTTCCAGATGGATACTCATATGAGACTCAAATTGTTGTAACTGTTCTCTCTGTTGGTGATGAGAATGTTTATGAATCACTATCTATTATTGGTTCATCAGCAGCGTTAATGTTCTCTCATATCCCTTTTCAAGGACCTGTTGCTGGTGCAAAAGTTGGTAGAATTGATGGAAAATATATTCTTAATCCAACTCTTGAACAGTTTGAGGAATCTGATATTGATATCACTGTTGCAGCATCTCTTGAGGCTATTGTTATGGTTGAGGGTGAGGCTAGAGAGGTTCAAGAGGAGGTTATTGTTGAGGCTCTTGCATTCGCACATGAGGCTTTAAAACCTGCTTGTCAACTTCAAATAGAGATGATGAAAGAGCTTAATATAAAAAAAATGGACTCTTTTGAGGTTCTTGAGTATGATGAAAATCTAATTCAAGATGCAAAAAGATTTGCAACAGAGCCTCTTATCAAAGCAACTCTTATTAAAACAAAAGCTGAAAGATATAACACATACTATCAAATAAAAAAAGATACAGTTGCTTATATGGCTGAAAAACATCCTGATGTTGATTTTTCTGGAGAAGTTGAAAAAGCTCTTGAGGAGATTAAACGTGAATTGATTAGAGGAAGAATTATTCATGAAGATTTAAGAATTGATGGAAGAAATACAAAACAGATTCGTCAAATCACCTCTGAAGTTAGACTTCTTCCAAGAGTTCATGGTAGTGCACTTTTTACACGTGGTGAAACACAAGGTCTTGTTACAGTAACATTAGGTGCACCAAGAGATCTCCAAAGAACAGAGACTATTGATGGTGATATAGAGACATCATTTATGCTTCATTATAACTTTCCTCCATACTCTGTTGGTGAAGCAAAACCATTAAGAAGTCCAGGAAGAAGAGAGATTGGTCATGGAAACTTAGCTCTAAGAGGTTTAAAACATGTTATTCCTGCTTATGATAAATTTCCATATACAATAAGAGTTGTTTCTGAAATTCTTGAATCAAATGGCTCCTCTTCTATGGCAACTGTTTGTGGCTCTACTCTTGCTCTTATGGATGCTGGAGTTCCAATTCTAAAACCTGTTGCAGGAATTGCAATGGGATTAATTGAAAATGGGACAGATTACTATGTTTTATCAGATATTCTTGGTGATGAAGATCATCTTGGTGATATGGATTTTAAAGTTGTTGGAACAAAAGATGGAATCACATCTCTTCAAATGGATATCAAAGTTAAAGGACTTCCAGAGGGTGTTTTATCTCAAGCTCTTCAACAGGCAAAAGAGGGTAGGGTTCATATTCTTAATGAGATGGCAAAAGCAATTGCAGAGCCAAATAAAGAGTTATCTCCATTCTCTCCAAGATTCTCTGAGTTAATGGTTAATCCAGATAAACTTGGAGTTCTTATTGGACCAAGTGGAAAAAATATCAAAAAAATCATTGAAGAGACAAAGGCAGATATTGAGATTAAAGATAGTGGTTCTGTTAGAATTTTTGCTCCAAATTTAAAATCTTGTCAACTTGCAGAACAACGAGTTTTAGACTCTGTTTTAGAGCTTGAACTAAATCAAATTTACGAAGGAACAGTTAGTGCTATTAGAGAGATTGGTGCAATAATCCAACTTCCAGGAAATAATAGTGCTCTTCTTCATATCTCTGAGATAGCTTATGAGCGTGTTAATAAAGTAGAAGATTATCTAAAAGTTGGAGATGTTATTCAAGTAAAACTTATTCAACAAAGAGATGGAAAAAATAGTGTGAGTTTAAAAGCACTTCTTCCTGTTCCAGAGGGTGTATCTATTGAAAAAGAGGAAAAACGTTTTTCAAAAGATGATTCCAAAAAAGATTACGATTCAAAGAAAGATTATGATTCAAAAAAGGGTAATGGAAAACCTTTTAATCGTAAACCAAGATAAAAATCTAATCATACCAATCTTGCATAATCAATTAATCAAAACTTGCAATACATAAAAAGAATACATGATTCATCTCTTTTTCAATGAACGCATGGTTTTAAAACACTGAAGGGTAATAAAATTTTTATTTTAATCATGGCGTTTTAATTAAGAAAAAATGATATAAATAGTGTTATGCAAGTATACTATTGGTTAATAATAGAGTTAAAAAAACGATATATCTCATCTAAACTAGAGTTCATTGCCTCAATATCAAACTCTTCACAGTATGATAGTAGGAGAGCTCCTTGATCAATAAGACACTGTATTTTGTAATCAACTCCAAGTTTTCTTAAAAGAGTTGCAACTTTTTCAATATCTTCAACAAAATGGTTTTTCATTGCCTCTAATAGATTTGGATATAATTCCTCTTTTATATCTTCATGAAAAGAGTCATTCTCTTTAAAATATCTAGATATAAACTCTTTTTCACAAGTAATTTTTGAAATAGAGTTAAAAGAGCTTATATTTTCTGAAGTTTCACTATTTTTTTTATGTGATAAAAATTTTGATAGCTCCATAAATAAAAGATTTTTGGATATAGGTTTAAGTAAAAATGAATCAAAACCTAACTCTTTTAATTTTGAAAAATCTTTTCCAATAACAGAGGCTGTTAATGCAACAATAGGTATATTTTTTGTACCTTCATCAATTTTTATTAGTTTTGTTGCCTCATATCCATCCATAATAGGCATTCTTAAATCCATAAGTACAAGATCAACTTTGTTAATTTTTAGTTTATTAATTGCATCTTCCCCATTTTCAGCCTCAATTACATCGATTGATGTTCCATTAAAAAACTCTCTAACTAAAACTCTATTAATTTCTGAATCTTCAACAACAAGTATTTTAGCTGAATTAAACTCAAATATAGTATTATTTGTTAATAAATTTTGATTTTCAGATGTATGCTCAACATTGAAAAATAGCACAGTAAAAATAGTTCCCTGATTTTCAATACTAGATACAGATATCATTCCATTTAATAATGATACAAGCTGTTTTGTAATACTTAATCCTAAACCTGTTCCTCCATATTTTTTTATATCTTGGCCATCTTTTTGTTCAAAAACTTTAAAAATCTTCTCTTTTTGAGTTTCAGGTATACCAACACCAGTATCTTTTATATCAAACCTTAAATCTATTAATCTTGAATCAACCGCTTTAAAAGAGACATTTATTGTAACAGAGCCTTTATCTGTAAATTTTAAGGCATTACTTATTAGGTTTGAAAGAATCTGTTTTAATCTTAATTCATCAAAAATTATATTTTCTGGAAGATTTTTAGGAATATTCCATATAAAATCTACCCCTTTGTCTGAAAATTTTGTATTAAACATACTTTTGATAATATTAAATATCTGTTGAAGAGATATTATATTTTTATTTATTTGTAGTTTTCCTGCCTCAACTTTTGAAAGGTCAAGTATATCATTTATCAAATCAAGAAGAATTGAGGCATTATTAGAGATGTATGAGAGGTATTTTTTTTGGCTATTATCAATAACTTTCTCTGATAAAAGAGAGGTAAATCCCTGAATAACATTTAAAGGTGTTCTTATTTCATGACTCATATTTGCTAAAAACATGCTTTTTGAATAGTTGGCAGATTCTGCACTCTCTTTTGCTTTTTTTAACTCCGATTCTGCAAGAATATATCTATTTATATTTTGAGCAACACAAATTATCTCTATAACATTACCATTTTCATCTCTTTTGAATGGAATATTTCTTGTAAAAAACCATTGCCAATCACCATCTTTTGTTTTTATTCGAAACTCATGCTCAAGAATATTTGATGAATCAAGATTTCCAGCACGAAGAAGAAATGGAACAATTAGATTTGTCTCTTCTGGATGAAAGTTTCCAATAGCCTCCTCTGGAGAGAAACTAATCCACTCATCAGGAGTAAAACCTAAATCTTTATTAATATGCTTATTGACCCAAACAACTTTCATTTTTGGGATATCAAAGAGGAAAATAATAAGTGGTGCATTATCTAAAATTGATTCAATAAGATGTTTTTGAGTTAAAATCTCCTCCTCATAAAGCTTTTGTTTAGTTATATCCCAAGATAAACCAACAATATCTGTTGTATTTCCTTGATCATCAAAGGAAAAAGGGACTGTTTTTGAGTGAAACCAACGATATTCCCCATTTTTTACTCTCATTCTTGATTCATGTTCATATGATTCCCCATCTTTTAACTCTCTCATATCTTTTACAAAAGGGGCTATTTTTGCCATATCTTCTGGATGAAAAGACTCTGCAAGCTCTCTCGCACTCATTGATACAAACTCCTCAGGAGTATAACCAATCACTTTTTCTATGCTACTTGATGCCCATACATTTTGTTGTTTATCCAAGTTATAAAGATGGATTGCAAGTGGAAGTACTTTTTGAATTGATTCGAAATCTTTAAGGTATTTATCTATATCATCTTTTAATTTTTGATTTTCCTCTTTAAGTTTAGTTATCTCACTCTCTAACTGTTTGATTCTTGTTTCATCCATGATAACCTCTAAAAACTACCAATATTTTATTATTTATTTTCTATAAAATCAAGTTAAAGAGAGTCTGAGATGAAAATTATGAGATTCTATAAAAACTACTATACCAATCTTGCATAATCGATTAGTTACAAATTAATCAAACCCTTCATACAACAGATTTTTTATTTTAATACTGGTGATTTAATTATTTATGATTGGTGTTTAGATTAGTTATTTAAAATGATATCTATTTTTGGTTTTTAATATGAACATCCATTTGTGGATATGGAATAGTGATTCCCTCAGCATCAAAACGCTCTTTTACCTGTTCTAAAATATAGAATTTAACATCCCAATAGTCAGCTGAATTAACCCAAGGTCTAACAATAAAATTAACACTACTCTCACCCAATTCAGAAAGAGCCACTTTAAATTCAGGATCTTTTAATATCTTATCACAACCATTAAGAATTGATATTAAAATATCTTTTGCTTTTCTAAAATCACTCTCATAACTTATTCCAACAACAATATCAACTCTTCTTGTTGAAAAAGCAGAAAAGTTAACAATTTTTCCACCATAAACAGAGCCATTTGGAACAATTATCTTTTGATTATCTCCAGTTTTTAATGTTGTACTAAAAATAGATATAGAGTCAATAACACCAGTTACACCACCAGCCTCAACAAAATCACCAATTTTAAATGGTTTAAATACTATTAACATTGCACCTGAAGCAAAATTTTGAAGAGAGTTTTTTAATGCAAAACCAACAGCTAAACCAGCAGCTCCTAATATTGCAGCAAAAGATGTTGTATTTACACCTAATCTATCTAAAACAGCAATTATAAGAAATGAGAGCAGAGTTCCATTAAAAATAGCAACAATAAATCTTCTAAGTGTCTCATCTATATCCATTTTTTTGAATATTTTATCTGAAATTTTTAGAACAAGTTTAATAAGTTGTTTCCCAATAAAAAATATTGCAATTGCAATTGCAATATTAATTCCCCAAGGAATAATGTATAAATCTAGCAATCTTTCGAAATCCATAAAAACCTCCTAATAAAATTAGAAAACATAAAATTTAAT
>JAFGXH010000331.1 GCA_016936735.1 bacterium | reverse complement strand
TTAATATGTTTTAACCTTTTGAATTAAAATGGTTAATAGCAATTTTTTAACATAATCTGAAAAAGGATTGGTTTTATTATATTATGAGTCAAATAGATAATACACAATGGGAACATATAAAGAAAAGGATTTTAGTTGTAGTAATAGCATTATCTCTTCTATTATGTTATGTTTTTTATCATGCAATAAAAGTTTTTTTTATTAATGGAGAAAAATATCATCAAATAGCAGAGAATCAATATAAAACATCACTACAAATCAATAAAAAAAGGGGAACAATTTATGATTCTAAAAATAAACCTCTTGCAATATCAGTTCCAACAGAATCTATATTTGTTCATCCTCATCTTCTTACAGAAAAAGAGAAAGCATTAAAAATATTATCAAAAGAGCTGAAAATACCTTATGATGAGCTTTTTAGAAAAATATTTAGTAAAAAAAGGTATTTTGTATATCTAAAAAGGCAGTTAGATAAAGAGTTTGCAAAAAAACTTCTTCAAGAGTTGAAAGATAATGGTGTTAAAGGTGTTGAAACAGAGCCTGAAATAAAACGATTCTATCCTAATAACGAGTTAGCTGCTCAAATTATTGGATTTACAGGTATTGATGCTCAAGGATTATCAGGAGTTGAGAAATATTATAACACTATATTACAATTCAAAGGAGAGATGATTGAGGCTAGAAAAGATGCCAAAAGAAATATATTTGATTTCTCTTTAGATGAGGTTGATAATATTAATGAGCAGTATCATGATATTGTTTTAACAATAGACTCTTTTATACAATATGCAACAGAGGAGAGTTTAAAGAAAGGGGTTATAAAAACTGGTTCAAAACGTGGAGTTGCTATTGTTATGAATCCCAGTAGTGGTGAAATTCTTGCTATGGCTCAATATCCAACTTTTGATTTAAATAGCTTTAAAACAGCACCAAAATATCTTTGGAAATCTGCTGGAGTCTCAATGGTTTATGAACCTGGTTCAACAATGAAAGTTATGAGTATTGCTGCTGCAATAAATAATAATATTGTTAAACCTAATGATGAATTTGATTGTGAAAATGGTAGAACAAAACTTGGAAGATTTATTATTCGAGACTCAAAACCACATAAAATATTAACTGTTTCAGACATCATGAAAGTATCATCAAATATTGGTACACTTAAAATTATACTAAAAATGGTTAGAGATGATTTTTATAACTATATAAAAGGATTTGGATTTGGAAAAAAATATGATATTCCTATTCCTGGTCAAGAGATTGGACTTGTTCAACCATTAAAAAGATGGAAAAAAGTTGAGATATCAAATATCTCTTTTGGTCAAGGAATTGGAGTAACTCCCCTACAGTTAATAACAGCATTTTCATCCGTTATTAATGGCGGAAAACTAATGAAACCTCTTCTTGTTAAAGAGATTAAAAAACATGATAAAAATGATATTGTTGAAAAGTTTGAACCAGAGATTTTAAATACAATAATAACTAAAAAAACATCAGAAACAATAAAAGAGATGCTAGAAAAAGTTGTTTCAAAAGAGGGAACAGCACCTCAAGCAATTATTCCAGGAATAAGAGTTGGAGGAAAAACAGGAACAGCTCAAAAAGTTGATCCAACACAAAAAGGGTATTCAGATAAACGTATTGCCTCTTTTATTGGTTTCTTTCCATATGAAAAGCCCTTATACTCTATTCTTGTAGTTATGGATGAACCAATGACATCTAGTTATGGAGGTGTTGTTGCAGCTCCTGTTTTTAAAGAGATTGCAATAAAACTGTTAAAATATAACCACATGTTACCCAAAGAGGAGCTTTTGGCTGAGGATGAGGAACCCCTATTCCTTCTTGATTTGAAAAAAACCTTCTCAATTGTTGAAGAGGCTGTAAAAAGTGATTTAACTGATGAAGAGAATATTGAAAATAGTTTAGAATCAACAATGCCAAATTTAATAGGTTTAGATTTAAGATCTGCCCTATCACAAGTAGATAATGGAAGAGAGATTGATTTGGTTGGAAGTGGAGAGGTTTATAAAACAATTCCAGTTGCTGGTGAAAAAATAGAGGATAATCAAAAAATTCAGATATATCTTAAGAACCAGTTTTAAGATTATTTATATTTTTATAAAAAAACAGACTATAAGGATTATATATGGATTTATCAAAATTAATAGCTAATATTGAACTAAAAAATGTTAAAAATTTGGATCAAAATAGAGTATATAATGTTGATTCAATCACAACAGATTCAAGAAAAATAACAAAAGGGACTCTTTATATTGCAGTTAGAGGATTTCAATCTGATGGGCATAATTTTATTGAGGATGCAATAAAAAAGGGGGCAAATTTTATAGTTTGTGAAGAGATTCCTGAATTTTATGAAAAATACCCTGACACAGTTTTTATCGAGGTAGAAAATAGTAGAAAAGAGAGTGCAACAATTAGTTCCACTTTTTTTAATAATCCATCCGATTCAATGGAGATTATTGGAATTACAGGAACAAATGGAAAAACATCTACAACTTATATTCTGGAGTCAATTTTTTCTACTTATGGTAAAAAAGTTGGTGTTATTGGAACTATTGGCTATAAAATTGGAGCAGAACTGTATCCATTAGAGCATACAACTCCAGATTCACTACAGTTGTCGGAGATTTTTGACAAAATGAGAAACTTTGGTGTTGAGGTGGTTTTAATGGAGGTCTCATCACATGCTCTATCCCTTTGGAGAGCCTATGGAGTCTCTTTTTCTACTGCTATCTTTACAAATCTAACTCAAGATCATTTAGACTTTCATAAAGATATGGAGAGCTACTATCAGGCTAAAAAACTTCTTTTTTCTCAATATAAAAAAAATGATAAAATAGAGATAATTAATATTGATGACTCTTATGGAGAGCGTCTTTTTAATGAGTTAAAAAATGAAACCCCATTAAATTTAAAATCTTTTGGGGTTAAATCTGGAGATTATATAGCTAAAAATATAGATTTAACTCTATCAAAAACTGTTTTTGATATTTTTTATCAAGAGAACTATATTTTGACAATAGAGACAGAGTTAATTGGATTTTACAATGTTAAAAATATAGTTGGAGCAGTATCTGTTGCTCTTGAGATGGGGATATCTCCAAATATAGTAGAAAAAGCTTTAAAAGATATGAAAAGGGTTCCTGGAAGATTAGAGTCTGTTCCAAATGGTAAAAATCTATCTGTTTTTATTGACTATGCTCATACTCCAGATGCAATAGAGAATGTATTATCAACAATAAAACCACTTACGAAAGGAAAAGAGATTGTTGTTATGGGAGCTGGAGGAGATAGAGATAAAACTAAACGTCCTCTTATGTCCCTTGCAGCCCTTCCCTATGCCGATTTAATTATTTTAACATCAGATAATCCAAGAACAGAGAACCCTGAATCAATTTTAGACTATCTTGAGGAGCCTTTAAAAACTCATTCTGAAAAATATATTAGAATATCATCAAGAAAAGAGGCAATTGAAAGAGCTTTATTACTAATGACACCACAAGATTCCCTTGTAATTTGTGGAAAAGGGCATGAAAATTATCAAATTATTGGAACACAAAAACACTATTTTTCAGATTTAGACACAGTTAAAGAGTTTTTAAAGTGATTTTAAGTATCTAAAACCAATATAACTATCCATATATGATGGAACAAATAGATTTCTTGATGATATATATAGATTATTGTCAATGTTTACCAATTGAGTTTTTAGATCATCGACTAACATGAAACTCCTTATATATCATAATTAAAGATAAAAAAGTCTATTTTTTATCAAACAACATTTTCACACTTTTATATATTATAAGCAATAAAATCATTAAAATATTT
>JAFGXH010000330.1 GCA_016936735.1 bacterium | reverse complement strand
TCCCCAATCGTCGGGACACTCTAATTAAGTTATTTTTGTCACTCCCCAATCGTCGGGACACATTAATTAAGTTATTTTTATCACTCCTGAATCGTTGGAATAGAAAATTAAGTTTTTTTTATCACTCCCCAATCGTCGGAACATATTAATTAAGTTATTTGTAACTATTAAGCGGGAATTTAAATTTTAGATGAAAAATCACATATTCATTTGATATCTAATCTCTAAAATGATACAATGGACTCTCTTTATATAGGAGTAATTTTGAATCTAGTTGTTATTTCTGGAAGTTCTGGTTCAGGGAAAACAGAGGCATTGAAATATTTTGAAGATTCTGGATATTTCTGTATTGATAATATCCCAATATCTCTAATTCCACCTTTTTTAATGCTTATTAAAAAAAATGGAATTCAAAAAGCTGCAATGGGTGCAGATGCTAGAGTTCAAGAGCTTTTTAAAAAAGAGATTTCACTTCTTTCAGATTTAAAAGTTGAATATCCTGAAATAAAACTTATTTATCTTGATGCAAGTGATGAGATTTTATATAAACGATATAATGAGACACGAAGAAAACATCCTTTCCCTGCAAAAAACCTTTTTGAATCTATTCAGGGTGAAAAACATATTCTAAGAGAGATTGTTGAGTTATCTGATATATATCTTGATACATCAAAAATAAATGTTCATCAACTTAAAGATAAATTAGCAGAGATAATTGAAAAAAAAGATGATAAAAATCAATTTATGGTTCATTTAGCCTCTTTTGGATTTAAATATGGTGATTTTAGTGGTGCTCACCTCCTTTTTGATGTTAGATTTCTTCCTAATCCATTTTTTATTGATGAACTAAAACATAAAACTGGATTATCAGAGGATGTTTATAGTTATGTTATAAACAATAATGAAACAGAGTGTTTTCTTAGAGAGCTTGATAGAATGCTTGATTATCTTATTCCTCAATATATAAAGGAGAGAAGACACTATCTTCATATTGCTATTGGTTGTACAGGAGGAAAACATCGTTCAGTATCTGTTGTAAGATATATTGAGAAAAAACTTATTGAAAAAAACATAAATTATGATATCTCTCATAGAGAGATTGATAGTTAATATATTTATAAAAATTTGAAAGAGGGATTAATATGAGTGTAATAGAAAAAGATGTGATTTTAAGAAACTCAAGAGGACTTCATGCAAGACCTGCAGCACTAATTGTAAAAACAGCACGTATGTTTAAGGCTGAGATTGCAATTTCAAAAGAGTCTGATACTGTTAATGGAAAAAGTATTATGGGCGTTTTAATGCTTGCTGCACCATCAGGAACTCTTTTAAATATAAGAGCAGAGGGGGAGGATGCAGAAGAGGCTGTCTCTGAACTTACAAAAGTTATTGAAATGGAGATGGAGTACTAAATGGGGGAACAGGATTCATTTATAGGAAAAAAAACATATTCAAAAATAGCTTTTGGTGAAGCATACATTATATACCAAGAGTCTCATTCAATTCAGCCTCATAGAGTTAAAAATATTCCAGAAGAGATAAAAATTTTAAAAAAGGCTCTTGAAAAAGCGAAAAATGAGATAATTAAAATAAAAAATAGTCTTGAAAACAGAGCTCCTTATGAGATTTTTGCAATTTTTGAGATGTATGAACTATTAATTGATGATTTTTTCTTCCAAAAAGAGATTGAGGAGGAGATTCTTAAAACAGGTCTAAATGCCCCTTTTATTCTTTATTCAAAAACAGAGGAGAGAGTTGTTTTTTTTGATAAATCGGAGGATCCTTTAGTAAGAAAGGGTGGTGATGATATTAGATTTGTTTCTGATAAAATAATATTTCACCTTTTAAAACAGAATCAAGAGGAGAAGGGGCTTCAAGATAAAATTCTTATTGCTCAAAAACTATCTCCACTTGACCTTATTCTTTATAGCTATCAAGGGATTAAAGGGATTGTTTTAGAGGAGGGAGATACAACCTCTCATGTAGCAATTGTTGCTCACTCAATGGGATTATCATACATATTAGGGATTCCAAATATAACATCAAAAGTAAAAAATGGTGATACTATTGTTCTTGATGGATTTCAGGGGGTTATCTATAAAAATCCACATCAACAAAAAATGAGTGAACTGATAAAAAAAATGCAGAAACAGGGGGAGTTAGAGCAGCTTTTTAAAAATAGTAATAATGAGAAACAGACAACAACAATTGATAATAAACCAATTATTATTCAGGCAAATTTAGCAATATTTGAGGAGATTTCAAAATTAAAAGCTCTTAAACCAGAGGGAGTTGGTCTTTTTAGAACAGAGTTTCTGTTTCATGAAGAGCATGAGATTCCATCTATTAATCGACAGGTTGCAAAATATATTGATATTGCAACAGCAGTTCCAAATAGTATTCCTGTAACAATTAGAACTTTTGATTTTAGTGCAGATAAAACCCCATTTACACTTAAACATATTGAACAACATAATCCAACAATAGGACTTCGTGGAATTAGATATGCAATATATAGCAATATTTTTAAAGAGCAGTTTGAGGCACTTATACTTGCATCTCAAAAACTCTCTATTAAAATATTAATTCCAATGGTTTCAAGTATTACAGAGGTTGAATATCTAAAAAAAGTTGAAGCAGAGATTCTATCTCAATACAATATTGAGAAAAAACATAAACTAGGTATAATGATTGAGGTTCCATCATCTGTTTATCTTATAAATGATATAGCTAATTTGATAGATTTTTTATCTTTTGGGACAAATGATTTAATGCAGTTTTTTTTGGCAGCAGATAGAGGTAACCATTTTATAAATGATTTAAAAAATCCTCTTGAGCCAACATTTTTGAGATTCCTGAATTTTGCGGTTCAAGAGGGGCTTAAAAACAATCTTTTTACATCTATTTGTGGTGAAATTGCATCAAATCCACTTTTAATACCAATCCTTGTTGGTATGGGGTTTGAAAGTATAAGTTGCTCCCCTTTTGTAATTCCTGAGGTAAAAAATATTGTATCAAGACTCTCTTTTGAGGAGTGTAAAAGATTTAAAGATAATATTTTAAAATTAAAAACTCCAAAAGAGGTTGAAGAGGAGATATATAATTTTATAAATGCTAACTATCCTGATATTAGTGAACTACTTATAAAATAGTTAACCACCCATTACAGCTCTATATAAAGCTGTAATAGGATGAACAACAGTTTTCAATGTTTTTGTCTCAATTCCTGTTTTACATGCTCCACATGGTGTAATAACATTTTTTCCATCTAAAATAATAGATTTCATATAGTTTTCTGATATCAAATTATACTCTTTTTTATGCTTAAGACCATAAAATCCCCCCATTCCACAGCATTGTTGCTCTAAAATATTAATAGAGTAACCAACAGCCTCTAAAACAGACTTAATTTTATCTGTTATGCCCCATTTTACAGTGTGACAAGGTATGTGATAGTTATATTGTTCTCTACCCTCAACAAAAAAAGATCTCCAGAAATCCAGCTTAGCTACAAATAGATTAAAAACATCAATAATATCAACACTCAAAAGAGATGTATCAGTTGTTACAACTTTATATGTTTTAAAAAATTGAGTATTTTTTCTATAACTACTCTCTTTTAGCAGAATTGGTTTAAATCCAGATAGCTCAAGTAGTTTTAGTGTTGCAAAAAGCTCACTCTCTTTTTGAAAACTCTCTCCATAAACTCCACTTATATAAAAAACAGTACTATTTTCATCTAAATCCCTATTTTTATAGTTTTTAAATAGATATTTATCTATTTTCTCTTTGGATAATTGCTCTTTTTTGGGGAATATAGTTGTTTTTTCAATTCCTAAAATAGCTTTAGAGCTATTTTGAAATACTCTACTATTAAATAGTTTTTGTGGAATTGGAATTTTTATAAGTTTTGGAAAGATTTTAGTAAAAAAGACCCCCTTTTTTATATCTAAAACCATATTTTTCATATCTATTCCAACAGGACAGAGTGAAAAACATAAAGAACACTCAAGACAATTTGATAAACTACTCTCTAATATTTTTGATTTTCTGTTAACTTCACCACTTAAAACACCCTGCAAAAGTGTTACTCTACCTCTTGTTGAGTTCATCTCCGATTTTAATCCCAAATATGATGGACAAAATGTTTTACATTTTCCACAACCACTACAGATATATATCTCATCAATAGGAGCTTTTAAAATCTCCTTTTTTAATTGAGACTCTAATGGGGCTCTTAACTCCTGAAAACTATTTTTATCAAACTCATTCTCAAAAACTATCTTATTCTCTGGATTAAATATATTATCTGGGTCAAAAAATCTCTTTATCTCAACAAAAAGGGGATATAGAGTTGGATAGCTTTTTTGTAGCCAACCACTTCTCAGTTTTCCATCACCATGTTCTGCAGAGAGTAAACCACCATAATAAAGAATTCTTTCATGAACATAATTTTTCATCTCAATAGCTTTTTCACGCTCTTTTTGCTCAAAAAAATTAAAAAAACTGTTTATATGAATATTTCCATCACCAATATGACCAAAAAATATTGCTTTTACATCTATTGATTTAAAATACTCCTCTATTTCAGCAACAAAAGTTGGGAGATTTTTATGAGGAATCAATATATCCTCAACAATGGGATGAGGCTTTGCTCTTCCTCTAGTTTTCTGAATATATCCCGCAGCAGTTTTTCTAAGTTTAAAAAGGGTCTCTGCCTCCTCTAATGAGCCATTGAATAGAGCTTTTTCAATATCAAAAGGGGGATTTTGTAGATTATCAAAGCCCAAAATCTCATTAAAAGAGGCTAAAATCATATATCGTTTATTTAAAGAGAGAATTTTATCAAAAAATAGCGATCTCATACCTGATATTTTTAAAATATCAATATCAATTAGTTCCAGTTTCTCTGGAGTAAAGTTTTTTAGCCAAATTGCCCCATTTGTTGCCTCTTGAAGAGTTTCAAAAAAGAGTATTTTATCATCTTTAATTTTAGGAAGTTCCTCTGTTTTTAATCCTATTTTAGTTATTATACCTAAAGTACCCTCACTTCCAATAAAAATTGGGGCAATATTAATCTGAAAGGAGTCTGATATGGGTTCTTTTTCTTTTTTTTCATCAAAAAAAGAGTCATATTTATCAGAATTAAAACTCCCCCTCGCCTTGTAGAGGAGAGGGGGTTGGGGGGAGAGGGTTATTTCTCTTTTAATAACCCCTTTGAGATTATAACCACTACTATTTTTAATAGTTTTAGGATAATCATTCTCAATAGTCTCACTGAATTGAAAAATTATATCTTTTAACTCTTTAAATTTGGGGTGGTTTTCATCTTTGGGAAATGAGTATAGCTCTCCATCATTCAAAATAGCATCAAAAGAGGCAACCCAATCTCTCATAACACCCCATTTTAATGCTTTAGGACCACCTGAATTATTTGAAAACATTCCCCCAATAGTACAATAGTCACCACTCGAGGGGTCTGGAGGAAAAAATCTACCTTTTGACTTCAGTAATCTATCAACTTCACCTTTCAATACTCCTGATTCAACCTCTAAAATATGGCTTTTCTCATTATATGAAAGGATTTTATTAAAATGTAAACTCATATCAGCAATAATGCCAGAACCAACCTCTTGACCAGCCCTTGATGTTCCTGCTCCTCGTGGAGTTATTGAAAATTTTTGAATATTCGCCTCTTTTATTAGCTCTTTTAATTGCTCAACAGATTTAATAACAACAACCCCTTTTGGAGTTTTTGTAAATATTGATGCCCCTCTTGAGTAGAGAAACTTTATATCATTATCACTATTTATAATCATAAAATATTTATCACTTTTTTTCATCTTACTCCTTTTCATCTTTATTCTTTTAACTTTTTTTTACTCTTTTTTCCAATATTTTCTTAAAAAAATAAATGAATAGTGTTGTATTAATTTGCTGAAAATACAATATTTTTTTTTATTTACCCTTTACTTTTGAATTTTAGTGATCACTATAGGAGTGTTAAAGGAAAAGGGTAAAAATGGGGAGACCCAAAATAATAGATAACTAGAGTATTATATATTTTTTAAGGAGGAGTTATGATGTGGAGATGGAACAGTAATTTACCAACAATGTTTCGTATGCTTGATGAGATTAAAAAAGAGTGGGATGGAATTTTCTTTCAGGAGAAAAATGAGACTCCAAAAGTTAATCTTTGGAGAGGAAAAGAGGGGGCTATTTTAACTGCAGAGATGCCAGGTGTAGATCCAACAACTTTAGATATCTCTATTGTTGGTCAAACAGTAACTTTAACTGGAAAAACAGAGGAAAAAGAGTTAAATGAGGGAGAAAATTTTCATAGAAAAGAGAGAAAATCTGGAAATTTTACAAAAACAATGGAGCTTCCATTTAGAATTGATGCAGATAAAGCTCAAGCATCTTTTGAAAATGGTTTGCTAAATTTAACTCTTCCACAAATGGAGAGTGAAAAACCTAAAACAATAACAGTTAAAGTTTCTTAAGGGGGTTAAAATGGAATATAGAGATAATAATTACACACAAACAGAGAATACACATGAGGCACCAATTATGGTTCCTAAAACAGATATTATTGAAACAACAAACTCAATGATTCTATCTGCTGATATGCCAGGAGTCTCTCAAGATGGAATTGAGATTCTTCTTGATAAAAATGTTTTAACTATTAGTGGTAAAACAACACCTAAAAAAATCGAAAACTATGAGCTTGTTTATGCAGAGTATAGAGCTGTTCATTATAAAAGAAGTTTTACAATCTCTGAGGAGTTTGATAAAAGTAATATAGAGGCCTCTATGAAAAATGGGGTTCTCTATTTATCAATTCCCAAAACACCAAAAGTTGAAGCAAGAAAAATACCTGTAGCTTTTAAAGAGTAGTTTTCTTTATTGATCAGAGTCTTTATTTTCACTATCTTGATTGTTTTGATACTCAATAAGATTACCAAAATTATCAGGAAGCTCATCAACTCTTGGCTTTCTAGGTTTTTTCTCAACAACAACAACAGTTTTAGGAGCTCTAATCTCCATCATTCCATAACCAATCTCTCTGTTTAAACCTAAACCAGTATCTATTGCAAAATTGATTAACTCTTTATCTCCAGAGATATATAGTGGAGCCCAAACAGCTCTCTGTTTTCTTTTATTAACTGTTACAAGTTGAGATATATCATTATGATATTTAAGATAGTTTTGATCAAATTTTATTGAGACACCATTTTCTGGAATATCTTTTTTAAATGTCTCTTTATATCGATCTTTTAACTCATTCTCTAACTCTATTAGAAAATCTGGTTGATTCCATTTGTAATAAAATGGTGTTTTTTGATTCTCCATAATTTTTCCAGATAGCATTGGAGACATAGGATATACTTTTGTCTGAACACTATCTATATCAGGATTATCAATAACCTCAACATTGATAATCTGAAATTTTCTATTTTGAATAAGAAGAGTTTTAAGTTGTAATACACCCTCATTAAAATACTCAATAAACTCTTTTGAATAGCTAGATACAGTAAGAGTTAAAATATTTTTATCCCCAACAATAAGTTGATCATTATATACTCTTGGTTTTGGATTAAATTTAAGATTATAGTTAGCAAAACTACTCCAAGAGTTAGAGATCTCCTCTGATACACTTGATTTAGAGAGGATATATTTAATTGTCTTTGGCATTAAAAATTGAATATCTACATGAAGCAAATTCTGATCTGCTTCTGGTTTTAACTCCACAATAATACGCATTTTGATTACCCTTTTAAATTTTATTTATGAAAGATTTTAAAGCAAGAGTTTACAACCCTTTTGAACAAACACTATTTTAAAAAAAAAAGTTAGAATGTCAAGTAAAAAATCAAAACCAACTACTCCACATTAAAGTTAATCCAAAAGTGAAATCATAAATATAGGCATAGTCATCACTCTCCTCTCTATAAATATTAAAACTTCCCTTTGCAAAAGTGTAAAAATTTTTAAAAATTGGGATATATATCTTTCCAAACCAATCCCCTTTTTCCTGTTTTTTATCACTAAATGAGAGAAAATAGTTAAGAGATGATTCCCAAGTTATTTTTAAAAATTCAATAGGCTTTAAATTATATCCAACTGAGATACCATATTGAGTCTCCTCATTTTCTGCTAAAATCTGTTTTGATATTGTTCCACCAAACTTCATCTCAAATCTCTGTGATTGATTTAAAAAAGAGGCTCCAATAGAGAATATTCCATTTAAATTATGGTAATCTCTATCCTCTGGTTTATCTATCTCTGTCTCTATTTTAGCCTCTGAATATGGTAGAGGTAGAATAAAAGGGGAGTTCTCTTTTTTAAAATAACGATTTTTATAGTTAATACGATATGATATCATATCTGTTTTCTCTTTGTATGAGTTATCCTCCTCTTTTAAAAGAGCATAATTTGTTATAAACTCCTGATCTACTATATGATTTTTAGAGATTGCACCTAAAAATGATGACAATTCAATATTTACCTCTGATGTTGATAGTTTGGTAAAAATTGGGTCTTCATAAGATGAATCATTTTTAACTCCACCTTTACTAAATGATAGATTTGCTTTATTTCTAAATTCAAAATGGAATTTAGATATAGATTTATTAAACTCATTTGGTGTTAATTGATTTTTTTTATTAATTTTTGGGTAATTATCCAACCATAACTCATAAATCTCTTTTGATATCTCAATATTGAATTTTTTAGAGCTATTTTTTCTCTGTTTTAAATCAGTAAAATATCCATCTCCACCAAAAAATAGAAATCTACTCATAGTTACTCTATAAACTCTCTCTTTAACAAAGGGAAAATCATCAATTAATAGTGAATCTTTTCCAGAGACCCCATAAAATATTAAATTCTCATTAGATTTATATTTTTTTATCCAACTCTCTAACTCTTTTCCTGTTATCTCAATTGTATATAGGGGTTCATTAAATCTAATCATTTTTTGCATAAAACTGCTATCAACAGCCTTTATTGGAAAAAGTTTAGAGTTTTCATTAATAAACATCTCTTTATTAACAACTATAACCTCTGTTTTAACCTCTGTTTTTAAAAAATCGAGAATAAAATTAAGTGATTTTTTGAAACTCATCTCTTTTGATAAATGAACTCCTAAATCGGAACTAAAATATTTCTCTCTAAATTTTTCTAATTTTTCATTAAAAATATTATCAAAAGGGGAGTAACTTCCCTTTTTTTGATATGAGATTGTATAAAAATCTATTTTAGAGTCACTATCTCTTTTTTCACCAATAATCAATAATGGATCATCAATATCTCTATTTTTACCAACAACAATTGTTTTATGTCTAAAAGACTCCTCTATTTTCATATCACTTTCAGAATCTATCATTAAAGATATTTGAGGAAACTTTTTTAAAAAATCTGCTCGCTCCTGATTATTTTTCCAATCAATTGATGATATTACAAATATTGATTCAATATTTTCCTCTTTAAGTTTTGAAAGATTTTTTTCAATAATAGTTTCTGGAGAGATAAGAGAGATTCCCTCTGCAGTTTTAATAGAGACTTTATTTAAAACATCAACATCAACAAAAGAGAAAACAGCGATTTTTATACCACCAGAGTTAACAACTTTATACTCTAAATTGTCTTTCATTTTACAAATTGGATTCTCTAAATTAGAACAATTTAAATTAGAGATTAAAAATTTAAGTTGATAGCTTTCTATTGAGTTTGATATTTTCTGAAGTAATGAGTATGGTGTGTAGAAATCTTTTCTATGAAATGAGTATATATCTGCACCACTTTTTTTTAAAAGAGATAGAATTATATCAACACCACCCTCCTGATTTAGAATATATCTTGCAGATGAGTCAGGAAAAAAAAATGATCCATTATGAAAGAATAGTGATTTTTCACTTTGATGTTCTATTGGATAGATGTTTTGCAAATACTCTATTGTTTTTAATTTTTCAATATAATTGATTTTGTCATTTGAAAAATCTATATATTTTCCACCAAAATCTGACCAATATAGAATTGGTATCTTTTGTGATTCAGAAAAGATTGAAAAACTATATAAAAGCAGAGCTAAAAAAATAGATTTTTTTTTCATAAAAATCCCCTTTAAAATTTCGTATGTTTTATAAACAAAATTTAAAAATTAACAAAAATAAAACTCTTCTGATTAAATATATAATTTTTCAATCTATTTGTTAAGTAAAAAGAGGCTATTTTTTATCAATTACCACTATAAAAACTGCTTAAAATAGAAGAGAGTTGACATTTTTATTATGTTTAAGTAAAATACTCAGATTATGTTAGTTGGAGAATAATTTTATGAACTACTCTATTTTTCTGATTTTTTTATCAATATCTATTTTTGCAAATACACAATATACACTTCCAAATAAAGTAACTATTGTTGGGGAACAACTTAAAGAGAGTAGTGATAACTATATTGTTGATTTAGGATTCTCTATCATATCAATTCCTAAAGATAAAGTTTTAGAGCAGAAATCTATTGAATCAAAAGTGGAGAATATGGATATTCAAAAAGGCTCTATATTTTTTGAAAATAGCTCTCTTGAAAGAAAAACAATTAAGGATAATGTTGAGGGATTAGGTCACTCTGTTGTTATGGTAAATACTCCATCTGGCCTTGGTTCTGGTTTTATTATTCATCCAGATGGATATTTAGTTACAAATTATCATGTTATAGAGGGTGAAAAAAATCTTAAAATAACAATGTATGTAAAAAAAGATAAAGAGTTTGAAAAAACAGTATTCTCAAAAATAAAAATAGTCTCTATAAATCCATTTTATGATTTAGCTTTGTTAAAAATAGAGGATGCAGAGAAAAAACTTCCATTTGTATATCTTGGAGATGTTAATAGTGTAAAGGCAGGAGATACTGTTTTTGCAATTGGAACCCCTTTAGGACTTGAGCGTTCTGTTTCACAAGGAATTGTCTCATTAACAAATAGAAATTATAATGGTTTATTATATATCCAAACAACTGCACCAATAAATCCAGGAAATAGTGGAGGGCCACTATTTAATTTAAAAGGAGAAGTTATTGGTGTTACAAATATGGGATATATGTTTTCTGATGGTTTAGGTTTTGCAATACCAATAGATTATGTTAAACATTTTCTTCTTAATAGAGATGCTTTTTATTATAATGAACATAACTACAACACAGGCTTTAGATATCTTGAACCACCAAAAAAGGGGGCTAAATGAAAAAAATAGTTTTTTTATTAACAATTCTACTAACAATCTCTTTATATGGAGCAGAGTTTTCAAAAATTGCTCCTAAAACAACTTTTCTCTATTTTTCTGTGAATAATCCAGCAACAACAAAAGAGAAACTGAAAAAAACAAAAATATATCGTTTTTTGGAAACAGAGCAATATAAAACTATTGAGGCTAAATTTTTAGAGTTACTTCCTAAAATGTTAGGTGATGAAAAAATAGATAAGATTCTTCCATTTCTAAAACAGTTTTTAACTATTTTTGACTCTCCAATCACTATTTTAGCTGAAGAGACCAAAATATCAAAAGAGCATCCAATTGATTTTGCATTTATTAGTAATCAAAAAGATTTTTACTCAAAAGTTACACCATTTTTAGCAATTATGATGTTTTCAGATAAAGTAAAATCTATTATAAAGCTTGAAAAACAGGTTATGAAAGGGGTTGATATAACAATTTTAAGACCAATAAAAGAGAGTAATGATTATCTTATTGCAATTGTTCAATATGAGGATAATTTTATAATAACAACATCTCTTGTTTATATGGAGTTACTTTTATCCCAATTAAAAACAAAATCTTTACCTACTTTAGATAAAAATGAGCTTTTTTTCTCACAAAAAAGTAGATTTCCAAATTCAGATTTAGATTTTTATTTAGATTTAGGGGTTGTTTCTAAATATTTTTCAAAAAATAGAGATGATATGGAGAAGATAAATCAGATTTTAAATATTGATACACTAAAATCTATTTTTGCAACATCATCAATAAATAGTAGTAATATATTTGAAACAGATATGTTTATAATAGGGGATTTGAAAAAAAATCCATTTATTGATGCATTACCTAAGAAATCATCAATAACATTTCCACCATTTATACCTAAAAGTATCAACTCAATAACAGCATTCTCTCTAAATTTAGAGAATCTTTTTTCAGCTTTGATGAAGACATCAGGAAAAGAGGAGAAAGAGCAATTAAATGAGATTCAAAAAAGTATGGATACAGATATAAATCAGGCAATATTTAAAAATATTGGTCCAGATTTTTTTATTCTTTCCGATTTTATTGATGAAAAAGAGAGAATTGCTTTTATGACAAATGTAAAAAAAGAGGAACTAATTATTGATTTATTAAAAAAAATTCAGTTTATTGTTCCAGATTTTAGAATGCAAGTAACACCATATCTTGATGGTAAAATTATATCACTTGAAAAAGATAGAGATTTTGCTATTGGTTTTAAAAAAGGGTATCTATTTCTTGGAGATAACTCTTTTGTTAAAGAGTTAATGCAAAAGATATCCTCTCCAGATACACAATTTAAATCAACAGATTTATATAAAAAAATATCCAAATTTAAGGGTGAAAATCAACTATTTATTGGAATGGAGGATGGAGTATTCTCTTTTAAAGCAAAAGCACAGGCTTTTCTTGATAAAGAGAAACATAAAGAGATTTCAGAAATAGGTGGTAAAGAGGATAGACAGAAAAAAGTTTTTGAGCGTTTTACCCTTTTTGTTATAAAAGAGCTTGTAAAAATGAGTGATGCAAATCTTAGAAAATATATTGGTGACTATTTTTATGAGATGAGAGTTGATGGTAAAAATATAATTATTAAATTTATTATTGACTAAACTCTATTTTTTAAATCCCTAAAAAATTAATATTAAAATCAAATTTAAAAGTTTTATAACAGAATGGTTTTTCATCAATCATTTAAAATCTCCAAAAAAAAACATTTTTTATATAAATGTTTCTGATAAAATAGTTTTGATATCTATTTTATCCTCATTTTTTTCATTTTTCTCAATTCTATATGAGTAAAACAGTTTTACAATCTCTTTTAGTAGGTCATGTTCATGTTTTACACTATTAAACATTCTATTTATCTGTCTTGATAATGTTTGATACTGTCCAAGTTGAATTGAGTATATTATATAACTGATAATATCACTCTCTTTTTTATTTTTAAAAATTTTTTGAAGATTTTTTAAACTTGCAATTGCTTTTTTATCTGTTGGATTGTTAACTGGAACTAAAACTTTATTTATTTTTTTATTATTCTCTTTTAACTCTTTTTCAAAAAAAGAGATTGCCTGATTAACATGATTATAGTGAGTTTCAGGAATATTTTTTTCGCCTCTATTTTGTGGATTATCTTTTAGATTTTTTGCAAAATTTACAAAAGATAGATTCTCAATCTTAATATCACTATCTTTATCAGATATTTTATAATACTTCTCTAAGTTTCCATTTTTAAAATATATAAAAGTTGTATTATTAAAACTATCTTTTTTATTTACTACTCTTATTTTTTTTGGAAGTTTTGAGATTTTTTTATACTCTTTTGGATGCCTCTCTTTGAAAAAAACTAAATCCTCAAATAGTTGTAACTCATCATCCTCCTCACTATCAACATCATTTATTTTATTAAATATCTCAAAAGTTTTTACCTCCTCTTTTGTTGTAAATATTTGGTTATCTCCACCCAATGTGTTATGAAAAGATTGAAGTTTTGCAAATGCAGTTTTTGCAAGTTGAATAAGATTTTCCGATTGTGAAGTTGGAATAAAGTTATAAATAAAAATCTCTGGATGTTTTGTTCCAATTCTATTTATTCTTCCAATTCTTTGAATAAGTTTTGTTGAGTTCCAAGGAATATCATAATTTATTATAATATTTGATGAGTGTAGATTTACTCCTTCAGCAAGTGTATCTGTTGTTACTAAAATATTATAATCATTTTTTAATGATTTATTGTTTGCATCAAAATTATCTCTTATTTTTGACTCCTCATGTTTTCTATTTTCACCAGTAATAATTAAAACATCTTTTTTATTTAGTTTTTCCCCTAAATAGTTTGATGTTTCAGAAGACTCTGTGAATATAACTATTTTTTTATCTGTTTTTAAAAGATTCTCAATTGTAATTTTAAAATAATCTAACTTTGGATCATCATTAATATCTTTCCATTTATCACTTAAATCTTTTAGTAACTCATAATCATTTTTAACTTTATCAATAAATCCATCCTCAAAATCTTTTTGTCTAAATATATTTCCCTCTTTAAGTTTTTTAAAAAGTTCATCCTCTTTTCCCTCTGCAAAATAGTTATATGGATTTAGTTCAGGTGCAATTATTATCTCATCTTTTTCAAACTGATTTATAAACCATTTTGTCTGTTCAGTAAATCTTAAAAGAGATTGTTTAAAAGCATGAAAACTACTCTCAACTCTTTTTACAAGAAGAGTTTTCATTAAAGTTGCAAGCTGTTTTGAAATCATCTCATAAAAACCTTCATTTGTGTTCTGCTCTTTTTTTCTTTTTTCTTTTACATCTTTTTTTAGATATGCAACAGCCTGATATCTAAAGTATGTTAACTTTTCTGTTATAATTGTTATTGTTTCATAAAAAAGATTTAATAGATTATCATTTAAAACATACTCCAACTCAATAACATCATTAACTTTTGGAAAAATAATATTCTGTTTCACTAAATCATCTTTAAATTTTGAAAACATCTCAATATCTTTTCTTGTTCTTCTAACCATAACAGGTTTTAAAATATTCTCTCTTAAATTATTTGAGATATCTGTAAGTTTTTCAACCATCTCTTCATCTGTTTGAGATTTAATTGCCTCTGTATAATCTTTATAAATTTTTGAAAAATATGACTGTAGGTCAAAAAAAGATGGAATTGTTGATGCTCTACTATCTTGAAAAAGATAAATCTGATTTGCAATATCCTCTGGATGATTATTTAAAGGTGTTGCAGATACTAAAATAGTTTTTTTCTGTTTTCCATCTTTTGTTTTTGATTTACAAATTTTTTCAAGCTCTTTATATTTTTCTGTTGTACTATTTCTAAATTGATGAGACTCATCAACAACAATCAAACTATATTTTTCTGGATTATTAATTTTATTTAGTTGTGAATTACTAATAAAATCATATCTTCTTTCAACATTTTCAAATTGATTTAAAGTTGTTTTCCAACTATATTCAACTGAAGGTGGTGCAACAACTAAAACTAAATCTTTTTCATTATCAAAAAGATATTTTTGAACTATCATTGATGCAATAAGAGTTTTTCCTAATCCAACAACATCAGAAAGAAAAAATCCATTATATTTTTTTAGCATCTCATAGCCCTGAATAACTGCATCTTTTTGATAAGAAAGATCCATAAAGTTTTTTGGTAAAGAGTAGTTAAAATCTGTTTCTAAACGATATTTAAAATGTTCAATTAAAAGTTTTATATATAATTCATGAGGAGTTATATTTTTTAAATATGTTTTCTGTTTTATATTATCAATATCTTTTAAAGTTATCTCAACTCCATCTTTCCAAAGCTCATAAAAAATCTCATTTGCTTTTTTTATATCATCAGTATTATTTAGTTGAACATTTATCTCAATATTTTCTGTTAAACCCTGTTTAGTAAAGTTTGAAGAACCAGTTATAACCTCTCCTCTAAACTCATTTTCAATATTGCAATCCTCAATAAAAACATAAAGTTTTGCATGAACTTTTCTTGATGAGTGAATTTTTATCTCAAGTCTATTCTCTTTAATCATCTCTTTAATAATATTAAAATTATTCTCTATATTTTTATCAGAATCTTTTGTGTACTCCTGTTTTTGAATAGTTTTTATCTGCATATTTTTAAAAATAGTTACAATATTAATGTTATCAAAGTTAAAACCTTTAGATAAATCATGAATAGTTTTATCTGTTTTTATACCAACAAGAATTTTTAGTTTTTGTACATCTTTTATTTTTGGATTAATATTTAGAAAACCAGATACTCTTAAAAATCCTGTAACAATATTTAACTCTTTTAAATTTAGATTTAGCAAATTATTAAAACGTTTATTAAAAGAGTTTTCCTGATTACTATTAGTTAAAAAATGTGTCATAATACTCTCCAGAAATATTTTTTGATTATAAATTAAAATATATTTAATTGCAAACATTAGTTAAAGAGTGATTTTTAGAAAAAATAATAAATTAAATCAAAAAAACTTTATTTTAACTCCAATCTCCCTCACCCCCGACCCCTCTCCACTACGTGGCGATGGGAGAAAATAATTTTTCTGTTTAATTCTTTTATATTCTTTAAAGAAAAAATATTATTGAAAATAGAAAAAACTTTTTGTTTTTATTTTTTTAAAATTAAAAGTTAAAGAAAAGTATTTAGAAATCCCCTTTTAGGAGGTGGGTAAAGTTCACACGAAAAATTCAGAATAAAATCAGAAAGATTTTATCAATAAAAGATAATCAAAAGAGTAACTATCACATATTTTTTTTAATAATCTATTTAATCCTACTCTATTTTTTTTTAAAACTGTTGTATTATTTAATTTTATCTCAATAATACCAAAAGGTATTTTTGTTGTTTTTCTGATACCAATTAAATCTATTCTATAATCTGTTTAATTTTCTAAAGTTAAAACATCATAATCTAAACTATTTTTATAAATCTCTTTTATAAAACTTTTAAAACTCTCTGAACTATATCTATTGTTTAATATTTTTTTTAATTCAAACATAATAACCCCTTTCAAAATCGAGCTGATT
>JAFGXH010000329.1 GCA_016936735.1 bacterium | reverse complement strand
GCATCCACCGAGTGCCCTTAATAACTTAAATCTCTTCTTGATTTTCTCAAGCCTATTCCTAACTTCTCTATCTTTTGTTAGATCTAATCCTTTCTGGATTCCCCTTATCGGGTGATATGAGTTATATATTTTTCTCACCCCTTTGTCAAGCTTTTTTTTTGTTTTTTTTATTTTTTTTTGCTTTTTTCTTTTTTTTCTCTATTTTAAGCTATTTTTATTGAAGAAATTTTATACTTTATATATAATATTTTCCTTATTTCTGGAGGTAAAATGTCAGCAGCTGTTGGAGAACGACTTATAATTTCAATAACAGGTAGAAGAAATGTTGGAAAATCATCATTAATAAATGGAATTTCTGGCCAACAAACAGCAATAGTTTCTGATGTTGCAGGAACAACAACTGATCCTGTAAAAAAAAACTATGAACTAATTCCAATTGGTCCTGTTACCATATATGATACAGCTGGAGTTGATGATGTTGGTGAATTAGGAGAATTAAGAGTTAAGGCTACTCAAAAAGTTTTATGGCGTTCTGATATTATTATAGTTGTTACTGATAATTTAGGTCTTGATAACTATGAAAAAGAGTTAATAGAACAAATAGAGAGAATGGATGTACCATTTTTGATTGTTTTTAATAAAAATGATATTTTTAAAACAAAAGATTCTGATATAGATTATTGCAAAGAAAAAAACATACCATTCATATCAGTAACAACCTCCAACAATAATGATATGACAGATTTAAAAGAGAAGATTATATCAATTATTCCAAAATATTTTAAAGAGGAGAAGCTGATTGTTGGAGATTTAATAAAGGGGGGAGATAGAGTTCTTCTTATTACTCCAATAGATTTAGCTGCACCCAAAGGAAGACTTATTCTTCCTCAAGTTCAGGTTATAAGAGAGCTTTTAGATCATGATGCAATACCAATTATTGTAAAAGAGAGAGAGATTCAAGGGGCTTTAGATGCTTTAAAAGAGCCTCCTCAACTTGTTATAACTGATTCTCAAGTTGTTCTAAAAGTGGCTGGTGATATTGATGAAAACATTCCATTTACAACATTTTCAACACTTTTTGCACGATATAAAGGTGATATAGAGACTCTTGTTGATGGTGCTAAAAAAATTGATTCTCTTCAAAATGGAGATAAAATATTAATTGCAGAGGCCTGTTCTCATCATGTTCAATCAGATGATATTGGAACTGTAAAAATACCTCGATGGATAAGACAATATACAGGTAAAAATCTTCAATTTGATGTTGCATCTGGCCATGATTTTCCAGAAAATATTGAACAATACTCTCTTGTAATTCATTGTGGTGGATGTATGATAACATCTTTAGAGTATAAAAGAAGAGTTAGAGAGTGTAAAGCTAAAGGAGTTCCAATATCAAACTATGGTGTTGTTATATCAAAAGTTCATGGTGTTTTAGAAAGAATTATCAAACCATTTAATATGTTTTAGAAAACTCTATTCTCTTTTACTTATTTCCTTCATATACTTTTATAAAAATCCGATGAAATAAAAAATGTTTTAGGAGGAGATATGAGTTTTTTAAAAAAAATTACAATTAAAACTAAACTCCTATTTATTGCTTCCATTGTTCTTGCAATTGGTGTTATATCTTTAATTGCATCAATCTCAACAACAAGAGATTATGTTGAAAAAGTTGCCTATTTTGAGTACTCTTCAATAACTGAGAACTATGCTTCAGAGATAACAACAGAGTTAAAAGAGCTTTTTAACCTAACACAAATAACAGCTCAAACAGTTACAACAATAAAATCAATGACTAAAGAGGAGAGTGTTAATCGCTCTTTAATCTCTGAAATTTTAAAATTAGAACTTAAAAAAAGAGGAAATTTAAAGGCTTTTTGGAGCTCATTTGAGCTTAATGTTTTAAATCCAGATGATTCAAAAATGGTTGAAACAGAGTTTGCAAGTGATATTGGTAGATTTATGCCATCTTTTTACTTTGAGGATGGTGAAGTGAAGTGGGAGGAGGCTGGAACAGAGGACTCTTTTGCAGAGGAGGATTGGTTTGTATTGCCAAGAAAAGAGCAAAAAGACCTACTATTTGAACCTTATGAATACTCTTATGATGATAGTGATTCCAATAGTCCAAAAATATGGATGACCTCAATAACATCTCCAATATTTTTTGAAAAAAAATATATTGGTACAATTGGAGTTGATATATCTTTAGAGTATCTTCAAAATAGAGTTACAAAATTATCAATAGATAATAAAGATAAATCTGGTATTTTTGGCTTTATTATATCTAGTAAAGGGGGATTTTTAGCTCATCCTAAAAAAGAGCTTTTGGGAAAATCTATTTTTGATACCTATAAAGAGATTAAAAAAGAGAGTATTTCAAAGGGAGAATCTTTTATTTTAAACATAAAACAGAATAAAAAAGAGTATAAAACATTTTTTTACCCAATAAAATTGGATGGAGTAGACTCTTTTTGGTACTTTGCATTAAATATTCCGATTGATAATATTATGGCTCCTGTTAAGGAGTTGCGAAATTGGAGTATTGCTATTGGAGTAATTTTTCTGTTTTTTCTTATAATAGTTATAGTTTTTATATCAAAAGGGATAACAGATTCAATTTCATACTTAAAAAATGAGTCAAAACGAATTAAGGATGGAGTTGATAAAGGAGATTTTTCACAACTTTGTAACTCTGAAGGGGTGAGTAAAGATTTTCAATCGATCACAGATGGAATAAACTCAATAGTTTTATCATTTAAAGAGCCTCTTAATGAGATTATATCAACAACAAACGATTTATCAAAAGGAAAAGAGCCTCAATATATTGATAAAAATTATGATGGAGAGTTTTTAATTTTAAAAAATGGAATTAATCAATTGATTGATGCGAATAAAAAGATAGCTGAGATTGCACAAAAAATCTCTAATGGAGATTTTAATATTGATATAAAAGAGCGTTCTGATG
>JAFGXH010000328.1 GCA_016936735.1 bacterium | reverse complement strand
GATAATTTATGAAAAAACCAAAAATATTAATGATTCATACTGGTGGAACTCTATCAATGGAGCAAGACACTGGTGGAGCATTAGCCTCAAGAGAGATTGCTGAAAAAATCGACTCTGTTCTTCCTGAATTAAAAAATATTGCAGAGTTGGTACATATTCAAATATTCTCTATTGATAGTAGTTCAATAGAGATTAGACATATTAAAACTTTAGCAGATGTTTTGGATAAAAATAGAAATATGTTTGATGGATTTGTTATTACTCATGGAACAGATACAATGGCCTATACTGCCTCAGCTCTCTCTTTTATGTTTAGAAATTTTAATAAACCAATTGTATTAACTGGAGCTCAAAGACCTTTAAGTGAAGTAAGAAGTGATGCAAGAATAAATCTTATTGATGCAATTACAGTAGCCTGTAATCCAAATATTAATGAGATTGTTATTGTATTTGATTCAACTGTTTTTAGAGGAACACGAGCAACAAAATATAAAATAAGTGAATATGATGCATTTATTTCTCAAAATATAGCACCTCTTGCAAAACTTGGTGTTAATATTGAGTTTAATAAAGATGTTAATACAAAAAAAGGGATTTATAGATATTATTCAGAACTAAATAGTAATATTGCTGTGTTTAAACTTTTTCC
This sequence comes from bacterium, assembly GCA_016936735.1. GTDB lineage: Bacteria > UBP6 > JAFGXH01 > JAFGXH01 > JAFGXH01 > JAFGXH01. Next base: position 2,265 of record JAFGXH010000328.1, on the reverse strand, counting down.
TGGTATTCAGTTTGAGAATCTTCATTTTCTAAAAGAGCCAGATGCAATAATTCTTGATGCTTTTGGTTCTGGTAATTTAGCTCCTAATAAAAATCTTATAACATATATAAAAAAGCATCAACAGGTTCCAATTATCATTCATAGTCAAGTTCCAGTTGGAAGAGTAAATTTAAATCTTTATGAAGCAGGGGTGATATTAAAAAAATTGGGTGCTGTTGGTTCAGGTAATATAACATTTGAGGCATTAATTTTCAAAACAATGCATCTTTTATCTTATACAAAAAATAAAAGACAATTTATAAAATTAATTCCTAAAAATCTGGTTGGAGAGATTGATTACTAAAATCATAATTTAAGAGGGGTTTATTATGAGAATAGGTCTTTTAGGTGGTGGAAGTTGGGGAACAACTTTAGCCAAAGTTCTTGGTGAAAAAGGGCATGATGTTATAATTTGGGCTTATGAGGATGAGGTAGTTAAAACAATAAATGAGGAGAATGAGAATAAACTATTTTTACCCGATTTTAAACTACCAGCAACAATAACAGCAACAAACAGTCTTAAAGAGGCTGTTAAAAATATTGATATGCTTGTTAATGTTGTTCCATCAACATTTGTACGCTCTATTTTTAATGAGATAAAAGAGGATATACCTCTTTATATTCCAATTGTTTCTGCAACAAAAGGGATAGAGGCTGATACATCATTTTTAATTTCAGAGATTTTAGAGGATGTATTACATGAAAAATATCACTACTATTTAAGTTTTCTTTCTGGTCCCTCTTTTGCAAAAGAGGTTGCCTCTTTACATCCAACACTTGTTACAGTTGCATCAATTAACACAAAATTGGCTAAACATGTTCAAGAGATATTTGCAACAAACTATTTTAGAACATATACAACAAATGATGTAACTGGAGTTGAGGTTGGAGGAGCATTAAAAAATGTTATTGCAATTGGTGCTGGAGTTGTATCTGGTCTTGGTTATGGAACAAATACAACATCTGCATTAATAACAAGAGGTTTAGCTGAGATGACACGCTTTGCAATATCAAGAGGAGCAAATCCATTAACACTTTCTGGTTTAAGTGGATTGGGAGATTTAGTTTTAACCTGTAGTAGCTCTCTTTCAAGAAACTGGAGTGTTGGATATAGACTTGGTTGTGGAGAATCATTAACTGATATTTTAAAAAGTATGAGAATGATTGCAGAGGGGGTTCAAAATAGTAAATCAGCCTATTTAGCTGCAAAAAAAATCAATGTAGAGATGCCTATATTTACAACAATATATAGAGTTCTTTATGAGAATTTATCAATTGCAGATGCTGGTGATTATTTGATGGGACGCTCTTTAAAACAGGAGATTTATTAATTTATATTTGGAGATATTAGTTGAAAAAAGAGAGAATTGATACTCTTTTAGTATTAAAAGGGTTGGCTGAAACAAGAGCTAAGGCTCAAGCACTAATAATTGCTGGTGAGGTTTATGTAAAAACAGAAAAAGTTCAAAAGGCATCAGAAAAATATCTATTAGATGCTGAGATTAGTGTTAAAGAGAGAATTCCATATGTTTCTCGTGGAGCCTATAAACTTTTAGGAGCAATCGATAATTTCTCAATTGATGTAACTGGTTATAGATGTATTGATATTGGAGCATCTACTGGTGGATTTACAGATTTACTTCTTCAAAAGGGGGCAAGTTTTGTTTATGCTATGGATGTTGGAACTAATCAATTGGATTATAAAATAAGAAACAATCCTAATGTTTTATCAATGGAGAATACAAATGCAAGAACATTTGATTTTTCCACTCTACAAAATATTGATTTTTATACAATTGATGTCTCTTTTATATCATTAACCTTGATTATTCCCTCTTTTATTGATACAATGTTGCCTCAAGCTTCATGTGTTGCATTAATAAAACCTCAATTCGAAGTAGGAAAAGAGGTTGCAGATAGATTTAAAGGGGTTATCTCTGATGAGAAAATTCAAAAAGAGTCTGTTGATAAAATTGTTAATTTTATCAAAGAGCTTGGTGGAGAGATTATTGGAGTTATTCCATCTCCAATATCAGGAGTTCATGGAAATCAGGAGTTTTTAATATATTTTAGAAAGAAACTCTAAATAATATTTATTTTTTATTAAAATAGATATAAATTTAATTTTTTGAATTAAAAATAGTTTAATTTTAGTTTTTTTACTATTTTTATTTTTTTATTTGAATTTTTTTGATATCTTTTGGTCTATAAATTATATTTTTGTGG
>JAFGXH010000327.1 GCA_016936735.1 bacterium | reverse complement strand
CTTTATTAGGTTTTAATATGATAAAAAAAGTTCTTCATATTGCAGGAAGTGATCCATCTGGTGGAGCAGGGGTTGAGTTAGGAAACTCCTTTTTTACAACAAAATCTATATATCAATTCTCTGTGATAACAATACAGACTGTTCAAAATTCTAAGGGTGTTCATTATGGAGTTTATACAACTCCAGAGCTTTTTAAAAATATTTTATACTCAATTTCAGATGATTTTGATTTTGATTTTATTCTTTTGGGAATTATAGCTAACTCTGAATTAATAGATGTTTTTTTGAATTGGTATAAATCACTTAATAAAAAAACTCCTATTGGATTTGATCCTGTTTTAAAATCATCCTCAAAATATGATTTTTATTCAGAAGATTCTATTTTAAATAAAACGGGAGAGTTATTACCATATTTGGAGTTTATTACTCCAAATATTTATGAAGCAAAACTTTTAACATCAACTATTTTAGATAAAAATAGTAAAATCAAAAATGATAATTTAAAAAATATGGGCTATTATATTGATAAATTAGTTGATTTGGGGGCAAAAAGAGGTGTTATAACTGGAGGGGATATTGATTCAGATAAGGCAACAGATTTTGCATTTGAGATTTTAAATGGTAAAACTATTAATGTTAAAAAGTTTGAGACAGAAAAAATTAAACTAACAAAAGAGATACATGGAACAGGAACTCTCTTCTCTTCATTGTTATCATACTATTTGATGAGTAATTATAGCTTTTTTGAAGCGGTTGAAAAATCAAAAAATGATATACTAAATTACATAAAATATTCAAAGTTTACCCCTGGGTCAGGATATTACTACTTTCATTTCACAAATATAAAGGATCTTAATTAAAAAAACTTGACATCTATTTATTAACTTATTTAATATAACAACTATGTTTGTTCCAATATTAAATGTGGATGATATGGGAATTTTGTTTGGAAAATACAATCTACTTCATAAAATAGCAACAGGTGGAATGGCCGAAATTTATATGGCTGAGTTTACATCTATTGAAGGATTTAAAAAAATTCTTGTAATCAAAAAGATTCTTCCAGAGTTCTCATCTAATAGTAAATTTATATCTATGTTTATTGAAGAGGCAAAGATAGCTGTTCATTTTAATCATAGAAATATTGTTCAGGTTTTTGATTTTGGAAAAATAGATGGTGAATACTATATAGCAATGGAGTATGTTGATGGATTTGATCTATCAAGATTATATGCTTTCTATCAACTAAATCATACTTCAATTAACATAAGTGGTGTTATTTTCATTCTTACAGAGATGTTAAAAGGGCTTAATTATGCCCATAATAAAAGTGAAAATGAGTTTTTTCAATTAATTCATAGAGATATTAGTTTAAATAATGTGATTGTTTCAAAACAGGGGGATGTAAAACTTTTAGATTTTGGTATTGCAAAAACAGAGGAGATGTCTGTTAATGATGATTTAAAAGGGAAACTTACCTATATGGCTCCAGAACAGATTAGAAAAGAGCCTTTAGATGCAAGAGCAGATATCTATGCAACAGGAGTTCTTGGTTGGAGATTACTAACTGGTGAGAAACCATTTGATTTGCAAAAATATAAAACACCTCAATCTGTATTAGGTGTTGATATTCCTAAACCATCATTTTTTAATCCAGAGATTCCTCCAAAATTGGATGATATCATTATGAAAGCTCTTGAGAAAGATAGAAGCAAAAGATATCAAAATGCAGAACAGTTTTATGAGGCTCTTTATGAGTTTGCTGGAGAGGAGAATATACTATATCACTCATTTCAATTCTCAAGCTATTTAAAAAAAATATATCCGATTTTAAGTAGAAAATTGGAGATTCCTCTTGAGGAGCTAACAGCACCACAAAAACTTGCAACACAGACAAATTTTACAGAGATGACATCTAGGAGTGTTATTCATTGTATAACAGGTGAGGCTAGAAGTGTTTTTCTTGTTTATTGTGATATAAAAGATTTATCCTCTGTTTTTGATGTTATACCTGCTGAATCTTTTGATAAGTTAATGAGTGATTTTTTTAAAGTTATTGAAAATGTGGTATATAAATATCAATGTTCAATACTTTTCTTAGATAACTATGGATTATCTTTTGTATTTGGAGCACCAACATCAAAAGAGGATGATTTAATACAAGCAATCCAGTTTTCGTTTGATATATATGACTCTTTTTATGCCTATAGTAAAGATTTTAAATTAGGATTAAATATATCAATTGGTATTGAAAGAGGAAAAATAGTTGTCAATGAGGTATATCCTGATATGAAAATCAAAATGGTACCTGTTGATAATATACTAAAAAATGCAAGAAATTTAGCTGAAAAGTTTCCTAATGGAGTATACATAACTCCAAAATTAAAATCATCTGTAGAGGCTAAATATAGAATAAAGGCTGAAAAAGACTCGTTTATTGTTTTAAGTAAAAAAGAGATAACTGAGTCTGAAATGAATAAACTTTTTGGTATTGAAACAATATTTATTGGAAGAGATGGAGAGCTTGATTTAGCATTGAATCTTTTTCAAAATGTAGAAAAAGAGAGAAAATTCTCTCTTTTAAGTATATGGGGAGAGGCTGGTGTTGGAAAAAGCCGTTTTATTTTTGAGTTTTTAAAAAGAGTAAAGACAAATAGAAATAGTTTGAATATTGTGAAGGGTAGAACTCTCTCTTATGAGGGAGGTCATCCGTACTATCTTATAATGGATGCAATCCGTAATTTTTTAGGGGTTAAATCTCTTACCAATAAAAAAAGTTATGAAAAACATATAACTCCATATCTATCATCAATAAAAGATCTTCATAAAAAACATGAGTTTATTACTATAATTGGTCACTTTATTGGGTTTGATTACTCTGATGATGATTATATATCTCACATTCAGGCAGATGCAAATATTTTAAAAAAGATGCAGTTAAACTACATTAAACTATTTTTTAAAATGCTCTCTCAAGAGCAGTTTCTTCTTATTGTTTTTGAGGATTTGCATTGGGCTTCAGATTTAGTACTATCATTTCTTGATGAGTTAATAAATTTTCTACAAGAGTCACCTGTTTGTATTCTTATTGCAACACGAGAGGAGATTCTTTTAAGAAAAGAGGGGTGGGGAAGTGATTACCAAAATCACACTTTCTTAAAATTGAAACGATTAAGTAAAATAGAGAGTGAAACCCTCATAAAAAGTATTTTAATAAAAATAGAGGGATTGCCAGAGAGATTTATCTCTGAATTTTATGAAAAATCTGCTGGAATTCCACTTTTTATAGAGGAGATAATAAAAGTTCTTATAGATCAGGGAATTATTTTTTCTAAAGAAAATAAACTATGTTTTGATACTGAAAAATATGAACAACTAACAATTCCACTATCTATTGAATCTCTACTTCAGGCAAGACTTGATGCCCTATTAATTGAAGAGAAAAAACTTATTCAAAAGGCCTCTGTTATTGGTCGTGTTTTTTGGAGTGGTGCATTAAAATATCTTGTTCAATTTGTTAAAAATGAGGGAGAGACAGCTAATATAAAAAATGTTTTGGCCCAAATTGAACAGAAAGAGATGATATTTAAAAAAGATTATAAAGACTCTGTTTTAGAGGAGGAGTATATTTTTAAACACTCTCTTCTAAAAGATGTTGTTTATGACTCAATGATAGAGAAAGAGCGTCAAAATTACCATAATTTAGTTGCTATTTTTCTTGAAAAACATGGTAAAAATAGTTTGCAAAACAGAGATGCAATGATTGCATTTCATTATGAGAGAGCAAGAGTATATATAAAAGCAATTGAGTATTATGTTTTAGCTGCAAAAGAGGCATTTATATCGGGAGGCTTAACAGAGGAGGCTTTGAAATATTATAATCAGGCTTTAGGGCTATTTGTACATATTGAGTTTCCAGACAAACAGCTTTATATACAGATTTTAATAGAGATGGCAAGAGTTTATCGATTTATAGGGCAGTATAGATACACTTTAAAATATCTTGAGCAGGCAAGGGTGCAGGCTGAAAATATAGATAATCATGAGCTTCTTTTTGAGATTCTTACAGAGTATTCGGAGTATTATCATTTGAAAGGATTCTCATCAAAAGCACTTTTATATATAAATATTACAAAAATATTCTCTAATGATAATAGAACATATTTCAGAATTCTTTTAAAAGAGGCTTGGATATATTATCGAAGAAATCAGTTTAGAAAAAGTATAAATAATCTGAATTTTGTTTTAAAAGAGGCTTTCAATGATGAATTAGAGTATTCAGAAGAGATTGCAGAGGCATATAAAATTATTGCTGTTGTTTATGCTGAGCAGGGAAAATATCCTGAGGCAATAAAATATTCTCAAAAAACAATACAACACTATTTAGAGCAAAAAAATCTATATAAAACAGCAGTAGCACTTAATAATTTAGGTGAGATATATAGAGATACTAAAAACTCACAGATGGCTCATAGTTACTATAAAAGAGCTTTTGAGTTAAGTAAAGGGAATCCATATTTAAAAGCGATGCTTCTAAACAACATTGGTTCTCTTGAGATTCAAGACCATAACTATCAAAAAGGGGTTTCTCTTTTAAAATCATCAATAGATATATTAAATGAGATTGATATATTTGGATTTCGTTATGAGACACATCGTCTACTTGCAGAGGCAACATTAAGACTTGAGATGTTTGATGAGTTTGTTGAACATTGTAAGCAAGCGGAGGATTTTTCATTAAAATCAAGAAGTTATCTAAATCTATCTCTTGTATATCTTCTTTGGGGAGACTACTATCTCTCTCAAGATAGAGAGAAAGAGGGTGAGTTTTACTATCTTAAGGCATTGGAGTTATCAAACTCTATTGAGGCATTTGTTGCTCAAAAAGAGGCTCATCTAAAGCTTATAGATTTTTACTCAAAAAGAGATATTAATAAAAAAAATCTATATGATAAAAAGTATAGAGAGCTTTTGAGATATAAAATAGTTTGATTAGGCTCTAAAAATCAATAATTTTCATTAAAAAACCATAATATATTTAAGTCAATAGGGTAGTTTATAGTTAAAAATCTGTTTTTTTCATT
>JAFGXH010000326.1 GCA_016936735.1 bacterium | reverse complement strand
TTAATATTATGATTTTTATAATATTGGGAAAAGTATCTCTAAATAGCTACTTTTTTGTAACTATTATATTAAAATATATTGGGAGGATTTTGTGTCAAAAAAAGATCTATTAATGATCTCCGATTATGATAGGAGATGGCTTGAGAGTATTATTGAGCTTGCAGAGGATGTTAAAAAAAATCGTGAGAAATATAGTAAACATATGGAGCAAAAAACACTCCTTATGTTTTTTGAAAAACCATCTCTAAGAACAAGAGTATCATTTGAAACAGGTATGACTCAAATGGGTGGACATGCAATATATTATGATATTGCAACATCTCCAATGGGAAAAAAAGAGACTATTAAAGATACTGCAATTGTATCCTCACGCTATGTTGATATTATGATTGCTCGTCTTTTAAAAAATGAACATGTTCATGAGTTAGCAGAGTATTCAACAGTTCCTGTAATTAATGCTCTTGATGATTTAGGTCATCCAACACAGATTATTGCAGATTTATTAACAATTAAAGAGTATAAAGGTAGATTTAGTGGATTAAAATTTGCTTATCTAGGTGATTGTGAAAACAATGTAACATACTCTTTAATGGAGGGATGTTGTATGTTGGGTATGGATGTTAGAATCTCTGGACCAGAGGGAATGCTTCCAAAACAGGAGATTGTTGAACGTGCTCAAAAAATAGCAGCAGAAAATGGAGGCTCTCTTTTAATTACAACAGATCCTAAAGAGGCTGTAAATGGTGTAGATGCAGTTTATACAGACTCTTGGATGAGTTATCATATATCTCCAGAGGAGAAAGAGGCTCGCCTTAATAAACTTCAACCATATCAAGTTACTGTTGATTTAATGAATTTAGCAAAAGAGGATGCTATTTTTATGAACTGTCTTCCTGCAATGAGAGGACATGAGCAAACAGCAGAGGTTATTGATGGAAAATGGTCTGTTGTTTATGATGAGGCAGAGAATCGTCTTCATGCACATAAAGCAATAATGCTTCGCTTGCTAAATTTAGCATAATTATGTTTTTTAAATAAAATAGGAAAATATTGGTTTTATGGAGTTTTTATGTTAACAAAATCTGAACAAATTATAGAAAAAACAGAGCATTTTGGTGCTCACAACTATCATCCACTTCCAGTTGTTATTGCTAAAGCTGAAAAATCAAAAGTTTGGGACCCAGAGGGAAAAGAGTATTTTGATTTTCTATCTGCCTACTCTGCAGTTAATCAGGGACATCGTCATCCAAAAATTATTGCAGCTTTAAAAGAGCAGGCTGATAAATGCACATTAACATCTAGAGCATTTCATAACGATATTTTAGGTGATTTTCTTGAAAAACTATGTGCATTTACTGGATATGAGATGGCTCTTCCAATGAATACTGGTGCAGAGGCTGTTGAAACTGCAATAAAACTTGCTCGCAGATGGGGAGTTGAGAAAAAAGGTATTGAAAATGGAAAACAGGAGCTTATTTTTGCTGAGAACAATTTTCATGGTAGAACTGTTGGTGTTATATCTGCATCTACTGAAGAGGAATCAAGAGTTAATTATGGCCCATATTTAACAGGAATTAAAGTTATTCCTTATGATAACCCAGAGGCTCTTGAGGCAGCAATAACAGAAAACACTTGTGCATTTATTTTTGAACCAATTCAGGGTGAAGCAGGTGTTTATGTTCCATCTGAAGGGTATTTAAAAAAAGTTCGTGAAATATGTACAAAACATAATATAATGATGATTGCTGATGAGGTTCAAACAGGATTCTGTCGTACAGGTAGAAAATTTGCCTGTGATCATGAAGATGCAAAACCAGATGCAATGGCATTAGGAAAAGCTCTTGGTGGTGGAGTATTTCCTGTTTCTGCTGTTGTTGCAGACCATAAATTTATGGAGGTTTTTACACCTGGAACACATGGTTCAACTTTTGGTGGAAATCCATTAGCTTGTGCAGTTGCAATGGCTGCTCTTGATGTTCTTGATGAAGAAAAATTAGCAGAAAAAGCTGAAAATCTTGGAAAAATATTTAGAGATACAATATCTAAAGTATCTTGTAAAAAAATGGTTCAGGTTAGAGGAAAAGGGCTTTTAAATGCTGTTGTTTTTGAGGATGGTTTTCAGGCTTGGGATGTTTGTGTTGCACTTAAAAATAGAGGTGTTCTTGCAAAACAGACACATGGAAACATTATTCGCTTTGCTCCTCCACTTGTTATAACAGAGGATGAATTACATCAAGCACTTGAGATTATTATTGAGGTTTTTGAATCTCTTTAATAGGCTAATTTTTATCTTTATTTAAATAATCAGAAAGGGACTCCAAAAGTTTATTTATTGTTTCATCATAATGAGAATACTCACTTTCAGTTAATCTTTGCTGTTTTTTTTCTAAAATTGGTTTTGAATTGCAATTATGATTATGATATTTGGAATGATTAATATCATGCTTTCTATCCTCTGAATCACAATTATCTTTTTTATTTTGAAAAGATTCCTCTTCACTATAATGAAATATTACATCTGCAATAGATATTACAATCTCATCACTCTCTATCTCTGCTTTCATTGAAAAACTATAACTACACTTTTCAATAAACACATGGGGACAATTAACTAGATATTTTGTTTTTGCTATTAAAGTGTTTGTATCCCTATTCTCATATTGAATAGAGTAACCATTATGTCTAAAATTCATAATTATCCACTCTTTTACTAAATCAAAACTCTTTGATTTATCTAAACTATTGATAGAGAGTCTATATGGAGTCTCTATTTTCTCTCTTGAAACCTCTTGTGGAACACTACAACCTACAAAAATAAAACTTAATGCTAATAAAATTAATATTTTTTTCATAAACCCTCCAAACAACCTCATATAGACTTAAAAATAAAAAAAATAACTCAATAATATGAGATTTATATAGAAGAAAAGTTAATTTATTTACAATTTTTATACTCTCTTTTAAAAAGAAAGAACAAAAAATATAAAAATTGCTATAATATTTGGGATTGACACAACTTTTTATAACTCTAAAAGTCGTTTTTTTAGAATCGCAATTTGATCTCTTAAAAAGGCTGCATTTTCAAAATTTAGTTTTCCTGCCTCACTTCTCATCTCTTTTTCAAGTCGCTTGATTTCAGCCTCAATATCCTCCTCATACTCAAGAGAATTAGACTCTTTTCTAACTCTATCTTTAAATGAATCAAATGGATCTTTTTTCTCTCTTATAACTGTTTTAGGTGTAATTCCATATTTGTTATTATGTTTCTCCTGAATATCCCTTCTTCTCTCTGTCTCCTCAATAGCCTTTTTCATTGAATCTGTTATCACATCTGCATATAAAATAACTTTTCCATTTTGATTTCTTGAGGCTCTACCTATAGTTTGAATTAAAGAGCGTTCAGAACGTAAAAACCCCTCTTTATCTGCATCAAATATAGCAACAAGAGAGACCATTGGAGCATCAAGTCCCTCTCTTAAAAGATTTATTCCAACAAGAACATCAAACTCATCCTCCTCCATCTCTTTTAAAATTTTAACACGCTCAAGAGTATCAATATCAGAGTGAAGATACTTAACTCGTACTCCTAGATTTTGATAATAATCTGTTAAATGCTCTGCCATTTTTTTTGTTAACACAGTAACAAAAATCTTCTCTCCTCTATCAATAACAGGCTGAATCTCATTGAGCAAATCATCCACCTCTGTCTCTGTTTTTCTAATCTCAATAACAGGATCTAATAGACCTGTTGGACGAATAATCTGCTCAGCAATTTGACTACTTCTCTCTTTTTCATATATAGCTGGAGTTGCAGATACAAAAATAGTTAATCCACATCTTTTTTCAAACTCCTCAAATTTTAAAGGTCTATTATCAAGTGCAGATGGTAATCTAAATCCAAAATCAACAAGAGTCTGTTTTCTTGATTTATCTCCAAGATACATTCCTCTAACTTGAGGGATTGTAACATGAGATTCATCAACAAATAACAAATAATCATTAGGAAAATAGTCAATTAATGTTGGTGGAGCATCCCCCTCTTTTCTCCCTGTAAAATGTCTTGAGTAGTTTTCAACACCATTACAGTAGCCAGTGGATTCAATCATCTCAACATCATACATTGTTCTATCTTTTAGTCTTGTAAATTCAATAATTTTCTCCTCTGTTTCAAAATATTTTAATCTTTTTTGAAGCTCATCCATTATTGATTGTATAGCAAATGCCTTCATCTCATCTGTTATTGCAAAATGTGTTGCAGGATATATTGCAGCTTTATCCCTTTTTAAAATATTTTTTCTTGTTAATGAATCAATCTCATATATAGACTCTATCTCATTTCCAAAAAGTGAGATTCTTATAGCATTTCTCTCCTCATAGGGGGGAAATATCTCTAATACATCACCTAAAACCCTAAATGTTCCTGGTTCTAAAACTAGTGGATTATTTTTATACTGAATTTGCACTAACTTCTCTGTAATTTTTGATATAGAGACTGTTTTACCCTCCTCTAACAGAAGAAGCATATCAAAATAGGCATCCTCACTTCCTAAACCATAAATAGCAGACACAGAGGCAATAACAATTACATCATTTCGTTCAAAAAGTGATTTAGTTGCATGAAGTCTTAATCTATCAATCTCCTCATTAATAAGGGCACTTTTTTCAACATATAAATCTCTTCCAGGAATATATGCCTCTGGTTGATAGTAATCATAATATGATACAAAATACTCAACAGCATTCTCTGGAAAAAAGGCCTTAAATTCACCATAAAGTTGAGCTGCAAGTGTTTTATTATGAGCCAATATTAATGTTGGTTTATTAAATTCAGCAATAATATTAGCCATTGTAAATGTTTTTCCACTTCCTGTCACTCCCATTAAAGTTTGAAAAGGATATTTATCTTTCACCCCTTGAGATAGTTTTTCTATTGCTTTTATTTGATCTCCCATTGGTTTAAATGGAGATACAAGTTTAAAAATATTCTCTTTCATTACACCTCTTTACATAAACTATTAATCTATTTTTATCAAATTTTATCAGACAAGATTAAAAAAGAGTTTATAGAAAAATCGATTTTAACAACCCAAACTATTATAAACAATGAATAGATCTCTTTCAATAGATAAATTAAAAATAGAGTTATTTTTAATTTTTTATTTGAAAAATTATTGAATAGGTTGTAAACTCACCCATATTTTTTTAGGTAAAACATGGAAGAGTTAGAGCAAAAAAAATCTCCACTAACTCCAGAAGAGGAGGATGAGTGGTGGTTAAAAAATGTATATAAAGGTAATACTACTCAACTAACGATAAGAGCTGTTATTATGGGTATAGTTCTTGGTGGTGTTATGTCTTTAACAAACCTTTATATAGGGCTAAAAACAGGTTGGGGACTTGGAGTAACAATAACAGCATCTATATTATCTTTTAGTATTTGGAAAATGTTAAGAGCTACTCTCCCTAAAGTATTTAAAACAGATATGACGCTTTTAGAGAATAACTCAATGAAGTCAACTGCATCATCTGCAGGATACTCAACAGGAGGAACACTTGTCTCTGCAACAGCAGCATATATCATTGTTACTGGAAAACACATGGATTTCTGGGTTTTAGTTGGTTGGACTCTGTTTTTAGGTATTATAGGGGTTGTTATGGCAATTCCGATGAAAAAACAGATGATAAATATTGAGAAACTTCCATTTCCATCAGGAACAGCAACAGCAGAGACTTTGAAAAGTCTATATACTTCAGGTGATGAGAGTATAAAAAAAACAAAATCACTATTTGCTTTTGCCTCTCTTGGGATTATTCTTGCAGTTATCAGAGATGGATTTGAGTGGATAAAAGGATTATACTCTGTTTTTGGTGAAAAAATGGCAACACTTACAATATCAATGGAGACAAGCCTTATAATGGTTGCTGCTGGTGGTATTATGGGTTGGAAAACAGCTTGGAGTATTCTTTTTGGAGGGATATTAAACTATGCTATAATTGCACCTCAACTTATTGATAATGGAATTATTAAAGGTGGTGGTTATGAAAATATTACCTCTTGGAGTTTATGGTTTGGAGCCTCTGTTATGGTTGCCTCTGGATTTACCTCTTTTTTGATGGGATGGAGTGTTGCAAAAAAGGCCTTCTCTGGAATGTTTAAAATATTCAAAAAAAATGAGAAGCTTTCTGAAATAGAGAAAGTAGAGGTTCCAATGAGCTGGTTTGTTTATGGAATTCTATTAGGAGGATTAGGGCTCTCAATTATAATGTATTACTATTTTAATATATCATTTTTGATGACTGCAATTGCTATTATTGTATCATTCTTTCTTGCAATTGTTGCTTGCCGAGCAACAGGTGAAACAGATACAACTCCTGTAGGTGCTTTAGGAAAAATAACTCAGCTTCTTTATGGGGTGTTAACTCCAACCAATATGGTTTCTAATCTTATGACAGCCTCAATTACAGCTGGAATTGCTGGTTCATCTGCAGACCTTTTAACAGATTTAAAAACAGGTTATATTCTTGGAGCAAATCCAAGAAAAATGTTTATAGCTCAGTTTATTGGAATATTTGCAGGAACAGCAGTTGTTATTCCAGCATTCTATCTTATTGTTCCAACACCATCTACAATAGGAAGTGATATGTTTCCTGCTCCATCTGCACAGGTTTGGGCTGGTGTTGCAAAAGTTTTATCAAATGGATTAGAGTATCTTCATCCAACAGCAAGATATGCAATTCTTGTTGGTGGATTGATAGGGATTATTCTTCCAATTCTTGAGAGTAAATTTAAAAAATTTGAGAAATATATTCCATCAACAATGGGTATTGGATTAGCTTTTGTTATCCCATTTTGGAACTGTTTATCAATGTTTATTGGTGCATTAATTGTTTTAATTATTCAACATAAAAAAAAGGCTTGGGAGGATTATATAATTCCATCAGCATCTGGAATCATTGCAGGAGAGAGTTTAGCTGGTGTTTTTATAATTTTATATACTGCTGTATTTAAATAGCTCTTTTAATCTAAAAAGATATATTATCATTTTTTAAAAGCTAAGGCAAATAGAGGATTTCCAGATAATATTGCAGCCTGTTCAAAACTACTTTTATTTTTTAGGGCAGATTGATCATCAAACTCTGTTTTTTCAAAATAACCAAATTTGTCAAACATCTCAACAATTCGTTGATAATACTCCTCAACATCTGTTTTAATATTTAAAACAGCCCCTTTTTTCATTGTTCTATAGAGGTCTGATATAAAATTATAATCAAAAAGCATATATTTTTTATGCTTTTTTTTCCACCAAGGATCTGGATAATATATATAAAATCTATCAACACTTTCAGGTTCTAAAAATCGTGGAATCATATATTTAGCATCAGCTCCCTCAACATATAGATTCTCTACCTGAAACTTTGAGATAAATTTTTTAAGTCTATAAACAAATCTTAATTGAACCTCAAAGCCAACATGAAGAGCATCCCTTTTTTTTAAAACACGATCTCTTAAAACAATACCAGAGCCATAACCAATCTCAATATGAAGCTCTTTATTCTCATCTTTTGACTTTTTTACCCAAGAGGAAAAATCATTATGATTAGAGATATCTCTAAAATGAAGTTCCATAAAATACTCCAAAATAAATAGGCTTAAATTTAACTCTATTTTATAATAATTTCAATAGTTTTTATAATTAATTTTAAGATTTTTAGATTTTAAAGCTCACCAAGGTAGTGTTTAAGAGCAATCTCTTTCATATTATAATCATAAATAGCTCTTAAAACATCAATTTTAGCTTTTTGATATGCTGCTAATGATTCAAGCAAATCTTTTGCTTTTCCAACACCAACATAGTAGTCTGCTGCATTTCCAACAAACCATTTTTTACTCTCTTTTGAGATTTTTTTAGTTGATTCAACTTTTCTTAATAGATTTTCACTCTCTTTTTGATATTTAAAAAGCTCCACTTTTGAGAGTTTTTCAAGAGCCTCAAGTCTCTGTTTATTCTGAAAATATGTTAATTTTGACTTCTCAAACTGATTATAAAAAAGTGCAAAATCAAAATCCCATTGTAAAACTAATGCAACTACAGCACTATTTCCATGATATGGATCATAACCATCCTGTTCTATGGCAACATTTGAGTATTTATAGTTCCAATCAGCAACAAGAAGAATATTTGGAGTAAACCATCTTTTTTTAAGAGAAACATCTAAACTATTTATATCAACTAAAAGTGATAGTTGACGATAATCAAATGTTTTTTTAAATTTTTCAATATTTTCAGAGTTTTTATTTAGTTTTCCAATAGGTTCAACATCAGAGAAATTATGAACTTTTTTCTCATCTTTTGAACTATTCTCTTCAGAGGAGTTAGTTTCACTTTTTTCTATTGTTTTATTATCATTCTCTATATTATCTGTTGTATCATCTGAAAATTCAGAATCCTCTTCACCAAAATCATCATCAAAATCTGATTCATCAGATTTTAAAACAACATAATCTGGAAGTTTAATATCTCTATCAAGAGTTTTAAAATCGGTTGGTAACTCTAAAAACTGAATAAGTCCATAACGAATAAGCTCTCTATTATTGATTAATTCATCTCTCTCTTGCTCTATTTTTGCTTTATAAATCTCAACTTTAAATAGATCATTTTGCTCAAAATTTGGATCATCATTTTTCTCCATTTTTTTAAGATGTTTTTGAGCCTTTGATAACTGTTTTTCACCATAAGAGACTATATCAAGAATCTCATCCATTAAAACTAAAGCCTGATATGCAGTTATAACATCTTTTTTTGCATCAGCAACAGTTTTTTCATATTTTATTTTATAAATATCAACACCTTTTTCAGCCATATCAATAGCAGTAGATGCTTTTCCAAAAGTATATAATGGTTGAGCTATCTTTAATTTACTTTGAAGACCATAACCTATAGTATCAAAATCCATATCAGAAACAGAACCTTTTGCAGGTCCATCAACTGAACCCATTGGGGCAATTCCAAAATAGTATGACAGTTTGGGATATAACACAGATGTTACAATATCAACTTGATTTCTCATAATATCAAGAGCAATTTTATCAGACTCTATTCGTGGATCTTTTTTCTTTGCAATATTAAGTAAATCATCTAAAGAGAAAAGTTTTTTATCTCCATTTTGAGCAAAAATTAATAATTGAGCTAAAAACATAAACAAAAAAATCGATTTTTTCATAAATCCTCTTAAAAACACAAAACCATTTTAACAGTAGAGTGATTAAAAATCAATATTATTTATATATTAACTATTTTATTCTTTCTATTAATTTTTTCTAGGGATAAAAAGCTATAATCTGATATATTGATTGTTTTTAGAGAAGTAATTTACTTATTTTTTATTAAATCTTTTCTATTCTCTTTTTTCTCTTTTTTCTTCTCTTTACGTTCCTCTTTTCTCTCTTCACGTCTATCTTCTCTTCTTTCCTCTCTTTTTTCAGCCTTTTTATCTCTTATCTCTTCACGTCTCTCCCTCTCTTTTGGAGAAACAATAACTCTTTTATGGTCTCTTTTATTATTAACTATAACTTTTTTAGGTCTTTTGTAGTTAAATTTATAAACTGTTCTACAAGTATAATGACCCTTTTTATTATATTTTGGAAATCTTAGCTTAAAAAGAGTCTCTTTAATACACTCTTTCACTTTTTGGCTTCTAAATGATGTATTCTCTTCAAATAGTGACTCAATAGGTGAACCATTCTCATCAATATCCCAGTTCAAACTCAAATCAATATTATCTGAGTCATAATCCTCATCAGAAAGAAGTTCAAAACATTTATGAAAATGTTTTAGATTTTTCTCAATAATTTTTGAACCTCTATCAACACTACATTTTTTTTCAATAACTTTTACTGGTGGTTTTCCAAACAGAAAAGGAGTAACTAAAAAGGTAAGCAAAATAATATAAACTCTCATAACAACTCCTAAAAAATAGTTATAAAATATATGATTAATATTTTTTTAAAAAGTTAATCATATAATACAGACAAATTATTAGAAAAAATATTTAATTTTTAGGTCATTAAAAAAAACAGCTATTTCACAAAAAAAGAGCCTTGATATATATTTTTTCTCTCCATATCCCAATCTATT
>JAFGXH010000325.1 GCA_016936735.1 bacterium | reverse complement strand
TAGAATAATTTGTTATTCATATAAATATATAGGAGTATGTTATGAAAATTTCATTTAAAAGAATATTTAAAAAACTATTACCATATTTTATTGGTATTTTTTTAGGTGCAATATTATCATTTATTTTTGCAATAATGGTTGAGGAGACATCTGATGAGAGTTTTTGTGGATCTTGTCATACAATGAAACCAATGGTTGAATCTTTTCTTCAATCAAAACATGGTGGAAATAATAAATTAGGTATAAAAGCAAAATGTGTTGATTGTCATTTACCACATAATAATCTACTAAATTATCTTTTTAGAAAAGGAACAACTGGATTTCATGATGTTTGGGCACAGATGTTTTATTCAAATTTTGAGTGGGAAAAAAATAGAGATAATAGAGAAAAATATGTTTATGACTCTGGATGTTTAAAATGTCATAAAAATATTGAACATGTAAGATTTGGAAACTTAAAATCTTTTATTGCTCATAAAGCATACTTTCTAACTCCAGAAAAATACTCTTGTGTTATGTGTCATAAAAATGTTGGTCATAAAGATTTAGGATTATATTTAAAAAAATATCAAGAGAAGGGGGAAAAATGAGATTATCTTTGTTAATATTATTTGTTTTTTTTGTTAATTTAACACTTTTATCTTCTGAAAGTGAGATAAAAACAATCAAAGTAAGTCATTCACTAACAAGTGAGGCTAAAAAATGTGTTGAATGCCATGCAAAAGAGACTCCTGGAGTTGTTTTTGATTGGAAAAAGAGTAGACATGCTCATGCTGGAGTCTCCTGTATTGATTGTCATAAAGTTAATGCAGACTCTCCAATGGCATCTCAAAAATGTGAAGGTGTTAAGGGAACAGATACTCATATTTCTGTTATGGTAACTCCTAAAAAGTGTCAAGAGTGTCATCCCAATGAAGTTGAACAGTTTTCAAAAAGTGGACACTTTAGAGCAAGAAAACAATATCTTAATAAAAAAGATATGAATGATTTAATTTATGTTCATGAAGGTCGAAATCATCCTAAATATAAAGGAACATCAGAGGAAACAGGTTGTATGCAATGTCATGGTTCTGTAATTGAACTTGATAAAGATAATCGTCCTAAAAAAGGTAGTTGGCCTAATGCTGGAATTGGAACAATTTGGCCTGATGGTTCTGTTGGAAATTGTAAAGTTTGTCATTCAAGGCATAGATTTAGTGTTGAGGAGGCAAGAAAACCTCTTGCTTGTGCATCTTGTCATTTAGGACCAGATCATCCAGATATTGAGATTTATGAAAGCAGTAAACATGGACATATATTTAAAGCAGAGGGAGCAAATTGGAAATATGATGATGCTCCAGGAGCTTGGGAGGTTGGATCATATAGAGGCCCAACCTGTGCAACTTGTCATATGGCAGGAATTGGAGAGCTTGAATCAACACATAATGTATCCAGAAGATTAAAATGGAATCTATGGGCTCCAAGATCAGAAGTAAGAAATAGTTCAGATCCATTAAACCCTCTCACAGGTGATGGTAGGAAAGGAAGATTAGAGATGAAATCTGTTTGTAATAATTGTCATAGTAAACTACATACAGAAAACTATTTTGAACAGGTAGATGATGCAGTTACACACTATAATGAGAATTATTATGATCCTGCATTGAAAATGTATAATGATTTAAAATCTAAAAATCTTTTACAAGATGATCCTTGGAGTGATGACTTTCAGAAAAAATTCTATTTTTTATGGCATCATGAAGGAAGAAGAGCAAGACAAGGCTCTGCAATGGCTGGACCTGACTATGCACATTGGCATGGTTTTTTTGAATTAATGCTTGATATTAAGGAACTAATTATTATGTATAATGAGAGATTAGAAAAAAAATCTCATTAATAATATTTATTTTTAATTATTTGATATTTTATTTTTTAATAAAAAACTCTTATTTAAACAATCTTCAATCCGTAGCAAGACAAAAAACTCTTATTTTAAACAATCTTCAATCCGTAGCAAGGCAAAAAACTCTTATTTTAACAATCTTCACTCCGTAGCAAAGCAAAAAACTCTTATTTTAACAATCTACAAAAAAACAAAAAGATAAAATAGATTTTTCTATATATAATTTATAATTTTTATTTAATAGTTTGATTTTTTTTAAAATTTGCATTAAAATTTTATTAAGTATTTTTGTTTAATAATATACATTCTGGAGGAGATTATGGGAACAAAAACTAGTCGAGTTGATAAAATGAGTGAAGCAGAATCTTTATTTAAAGAGATGGAGGCAAATTTAGAGAATCCTTTTTGGAAATCAAAATATGATATACTAAAGGCTGAAAATCAGGCTTATATTGAAGTTTATAACAAAAGAGAGATGGCAAAACAGAAAAGAGTTGAAGCTATGAAAAAAATGGAGGATGTTGACAATGAATTAATCTCTTTTTTATCAAAACTATCAAAAGCAATACTTATAGAGATTGATAAAAGTGATCTTAAAGTTAGAGAGTTCTTTATAAATGGAAATGTAAGTAATATAATGTCAAGTACACATAACAAACAGATTGTTTCTATTAATCATCTTGTAAAGGGATTTGAGAATAATCCAGATTATGAGTTTGTTCAAAAATATGGTGAAAAACTAAAAGAGTTATCATTAAAACTTGATGAGGCATACAAAACATTAGTTAGTTTAAGAGATGCTGAAACTTCATCAATAAAAGATCTTAAAGAGGCTGATGATGATTATGATTCACTATTAAGAAAAACAAGACATTTCATAAAAAATGAGAGATCATAATCGAAATAAGATAGTGTTTATTTGATAAATAATTTCTATTTTCTTTTAAAATATAATAGAATTAGTTTATGTTTCTGGAGGATTCTATGAAAAAACACTATTTTTTTATTATATTTTTATCTCTTTTTTACTCTTGTAGTTCAAGTGAAGAGAAAAATGATATTGTTATAGAGGAGATATCTCCAAGAGCTGGAAGAGTTTTACTATTAGATAGTAAAAATATTTTTGTTTGGAGCGATTGGCCAACAGAGAAGATATATAAAAATCACTCAATTCCAAATGAAAAAGGGGAGTATCTTGAGCTTTTTATGGCTAAAAACGAGACAGAACCAATTCAAATTGCGATTAATCCTCAAAAAGATATTGATATTCAGATATCAACTCAAAATTTACCAGAGGGGTTATCTCTTGATTTATATAGAGTTGATTATATTTTTGTTGAGACTCAAAGTGATAATCTTGGAAAAACTGGATATGTTCCAGATCCACTATTTCCTATTTCAGAAAATCAAAAAATATCTATAAAAAAAGGGGAGAACTCCCCATTTTGGTTATCTTTTTACTCTTCTCCAGATATTAGAAGTGGTGATTATATATTTTATATTTTAGTTAATAATGAGAAAATAGAGATAAAACTTCATATTTTTGATTTTAAAATTGATGAGGTATCAAATGTTAAATCTCAAATGAATCTCTCATTTCAAAATATTCTTGATAAGTATGGGGTAGAGGGAACTGGTGATGACTATTGGCTTTATGTTGATAATATAAAAAGATTTTTCCAAAAACATCGCTTAACACCTAAAAACCCATTATGGCCAGGGGGATTAACTTCAAATGGTGGCTCTCCTTTTATTGATTATAATTGTGAAACAGGAGATTTTTCTGATCCTCATGATATTTGGGGATTTGAGAATCAGGCAGAAAAAACTTTGCCAATGTTTCCATCATTTATGATGATGACATTTCAAAATAACGATCCATCTAATGACCAACGACCAAATCAGATTTGTGGAGTCTCTAAGTCATCCACAGATTGGCTATCTACAGATATTAGTAGTGAGTTTAATCAAAAATGGTTTAAATATATATCTGATTTAGAGAGATATCTTGATAATAAAGGTTACTTAGATAAATCCTATCACTATTTTGCTAATGAACCTCAAAATCAGGATGATTATGATGCTATTATTTGGTACTCAAAAAAATTAAAAGAGTTTGCTCCCAATATAAAACTTATGGTATCAGAGGAACCCAAGCCAGAGATATATAACTACTCAGGAAAGATTGATATATGGCTTCCTGTTCTTAATAATTTTAATCCAGAGATATCTGGAGAACGGGAGATTCAACATGGAGAAGAGAGTTGGATATATTTTCTTCATGGAACAACCCCTCCATATTTTAATCCAATAACATTAGACCATCCAGCAATTGAGGGAAAACTTTTAGGCTGGTTTTTATGGAGATATAGAGTTCGTGGAGTTGCCTACTACTCTTTAAACAATTGGTCTGAAAATCCGTGGACAACCCCAATGAATAGTGGACAAAATGGTAATCTTTTTCTACTATATCCACCATCAAAAGATAATAAAAAGATATCTTATGGTAAAACAGAGCATAAATTTGTAACTTCGATTCGGTTGGAGCTTATAAGGGATGGATTAGAGGATTATGAGTATCTTTATAATCTAAACAGTAAAAAAAATGGAGTTTATAATCAACAAAATATAGCAGATAAAGAGGCAGAAAAAATTATTAAGGGTTTAATTAGTTATAATCGAAACTCAAACTATAACTACACTCTTAGAAAATATATTGGCCTAAAAATAGAGGGTTCTATAGATGTAATTCCAGATATTATTGATGACTCTCTTCATGAAAGAGCAAAGGGAGAGCCACAAAACTACTATATAAACTTTCAGAATCCAGAGGCAGAGCCTTTTAATAATCCATTAGTTGTTAATGAAAAAACATATATAAAAATAGGTTGGAATCAATATAGTAGTGAGTTGGGATATGGTTGGTTTGGAGATTTATCTCATGTTATGTATCAATATCTATCAAATGCCTCAGATGTTTTATCTGGCTCAATAATATATGATGATTGGGGTAGAACAAAAACATTTGAGTTTGATTTACCTAATGGAGACTATTTGGTAACTGTCTCTTGTGGTTGGGAGGGAAAAAAATACTCTCATAATAAAATAACAGTTGAGGATATATCTTTTATTGATGATGAAGAGAGTAATTCATATATCAAACGAAGTAAAAACATCACCATAAAAGATAATAAATTAACAATGGAGATGGGAATTTTTGATGAGTATACAATGCTAAACTATTTAGAGATTGAGGCTATAAAGTAGTAATTTTTATAATATCACATTAAAAATCTATCTCTTCCAGACTCTTTTGCCTCATAGAGTTTTTTATCACAATACTCAATTAGGGCATATAAATCACCAAGCTCATCACTATAACTACCAACACCAGCACTAAATGTAACAGTTAAGTTTTTCTCTTTTAATTGCTCACTTTTGATGAAAGTGTTTTTGATTCTTTTTAGGGCAGATATTACATTTTGTGATGTTGCACCAGAGAAAAGAACAACAAACTCCTCCCCACCATATCTACAGGCAAAATCATTTACTCTTATTGTATCTAAAATAGCTTTTGAAAACTCTACTAATACAATATCTCCAATCTGATGGCCATATGTATCATTTATGTTTTTGAAGTGATCTAAATCAAGAAATGCTACTGCAAAAGGGATTCCATAGCGATAAAAACGATGTATCTCCTGTTGAGCTCTCTCTTCAAAATATTTTCTTGTATACATATTGGTAAGGGCATCTTTTGATGCCTCTTTTTTATATTTTGAAACCTGTTTTTTAAGAGCCTTGTTTTCTGTTTCAAGCTTTATTAATGTTGTCTCAATACGCTTTAAAAAACTTTGAAAATCCTTATCTCTCTTTATTGGTTCAAATTTCTCTGGAAGCTTTTTTAATAAATCCATGATCTTCTGAAATAAAAGCAATATCATTATTATAAAATTTTAACAAAAAAATCAACAAAATAATAATAAAAAATTTAAT
>JAFGXH010000324.1 GCA_016936735.1 bacterium | reverse complement strand
TATAAAAATATTATTATTAATATTATAATTCATGCAATGAATAATATTATTCCATCAATTCTATTTCTTTTTCAAGAAAATAGTGATGGACAAAATTTAACGCAAATGAGTGAAGAGATAGAAAAATCTGGTTCATATCTAAGTGGTGGAGTTTTTTTAATCTCTATATCAATTTGGTATATTATATATTTTTGTGTTGTTAATTGGCCTAAAAAAGATGATAATCAAATTATATCTGCTTCTGAATAATAGCTAGTTAATTTTGATGAGTTCCCAAAAATCCAGAAACAGGAACATCTCCACTTGGAACAAATATATTCCATTCGGAGTTTTCTAGAGTTGTTCCAGCAGACTCTTCCCAATTTGTATTGCCAAAATCTTTTCCAGGTTTTCTTACTAAAATATGATCTTTTGTTGCTGCTGCAACACCTGCAACAGCCCAATTATTTCCCTGCTCTTCAATACCTATTACATCAATAATAACCCCATTTTTAACAAGAGCTATTGCATCATCACCACTCCAAGTACAAAATCCAGTACTATCTGGAGTTAATAGGTTTGCTTTCTCTTTAATTAAAGGATCTGCTCCATTATTAGCAATAACAAGGGTTTCTCCAGCAGGAAGTGGATCTCTTGTTAAAACAGTATTCAAAAGAATTTTTTTACTTGAAGCATCAGTAAATGGTTTTCCATTAACCCCCATCCACAACTCATATCCCTCAAGATTTATACTTTGTGAAGTTGGATTATAAATCTCAATTGCTTTGTTTAAAGAGGCACCCTCAATATATTCACTAATAAACAGTTCTCCCTCTGCTGGAGATTGAATTGTTGCAACTCCTAATGGAAGACATTCTGTAAAACTCTCCTCTCCATCTCCAGAAAACTTAAAACGATATGAGTAATTACCTGCAGTTTCAATTGACAAAATAGCCTCATATTGCTGGGAGTTTGCATCAAATATAATATTTTGACAATTCTCATTTAAAAAATCGGAGGTTATATCCCAACAGATATATCCTTTTAAAAAATCTCTATTTGCATCTCTTCCATTTACCCCTTCAAATGTAACTTCAGAATTTAATTGAGGAGAGCTTTGATTAGAGGATGTTGTATATGTATCAATCAAATTATTACAACTAATAATATTTTGAGTCTCACCACAAACAGTTTTACTATTTTCAAAATAACCAAGAGTTGAATCACATTCACAAGCAGTTCCATCTTGACTCAATTTTGTTTGTTCTAAATTACAATCCCAAACACAACTATCAGATGATGGTTCATATTGATTAGTATTTAAATTCCAGTTTTGAACAATCCAACCATTTGTATTCAATGTGTTCCAAGTTGCATATTTTGGTAACTGATTTGTACAATTTGTTTGTATTTGATTTAAATCACAACTATTATTATTAATATGTGCATCTAAATTACAACTCCAAGTACAACTATCTGCAGATGGTTCATATTGATTACTACTTGAGTTCCAAATTTGGTTTACAATCCCTTCTGAATTTGAAGAGTCCCAAGTTGCATTTTCTGGAAGAGTGTTTGTACAGGCTGTTTGAATCTCATTTAAATTACACACTCCATTAAATGAGTGATAGTTTTGATTACAACTCCAAATACAACTATCTGCAGATGGTTCATATTGATTACTATTTGAGTTCCAAATTTGATTTACAATCCCTTCTGAATTTGAAGAGTCCCAAGTTGCATTTTCTGGAAGAGTGTTTGTACAGGTTGTTTGAATCTCATTTAAATCACACACTCCATTAAATGAGTGATAGTTTTGATTGCAACTCCATACACAACTATCTGGAGTAGGTTTATAGCTTTGACTTAACTCATCCCAATTTTGATTAAAAATGCCATTTGGATTTAATTCAGAGTCCCAAGTTGCATTTTCTGGAGGAGTGTTTGTACAGTTTACATTCTCTATAATATTTGACTCACAGCCTCCAGTTGTATCATTTGGTATTTTATGAAATCCATCATCACAAATACACTCACCCCCAATACAACTTGTATTAGATGCAGAACTACAGTTTATACCTCTACATAGATCATTTATTGTTGTGATTGTAAAAGTTTTTTCATCTCCTCTGTAGTTATAAAAATATGTGCTTGTTGATGCACCATTTATTGCAATAACTGTAAAAGAGTGATTATCAATCTCTTCTGTTGGAATACCAGATATTAATCCTGCTTCTGAAAGGGTTAATCCTGTTGGAAGAGTTGAATTTTTAAGTTGAAATGAGTATGGAGCTGTTACTCCTTCTAATTCAAGTTGAAAAGAGAAGTTTTCTCTAAAATATGCATTAGGTAAAATCTCTTCTGAAACTATTTGAAATTTATCAGAAGAGTAACCACAATAGGAAAGATTTGATGAATAAGATGCACAAATCCTCTGATCCGAGCAATCTCCATCAATAAAACATTTTGTTCTATCAACACAAGTTCCAATTTCAGATGCCAAACCAACAAATCTACAATCCTGTGTATCAGGACAATCTAATTTTGAACTACAACTTCTTTCAACTGGATCTCCAGGCTCACTTGTACAACCAAATCCAATATAGATTAGCAGTATAATAATAAATTTTTTCATGGAAACAAACCCCAAATTTTAATACTTTATAACCTTAAATTAAAAAAAATACAAGTAATCATTGTGTTTTTTTTGTAGTTTTTTTATTTAAAAATTAAAGAGTTTTCTTGAAATTATTTATAAAAAAATGACATCATTAATAAAAACTACCTAAAAAATAGTTTTTAAGAACAAATTAATTAAATAATTCAATTATTTGACAAAAAATTAAACTATCATATTCACTTAAAAAGAGAATCTTAAAAGCAATAATATATGATTTGAATCAATATCATCACTTGCCTCTTTCATAACTCTCATATAATTAACACCAACTTTAAATTGCTCAACAAAAGTGTAATAGATAGCACCTAAATAGTAGCTATTTTTATTATATGCAACAGTTGCATTATCAAAATCCTCATCAGGATCATCCATCCCCATACCAAAAACGAATTGTAAAGTTTTATCTCCAAAAGGAAAAACACTTAAATCAACAAAAAAACCTTTTGTAGGAACTGAATCAACAATTTCATAAGTGGCAGGGTCTGAGCCCTCTTTTAACTCTTTTGCTAATGCACTTCCAAATCCAACACCATAAATATCTATATTTTTTCCCATATAGTATTTACCTAAAATTGCAAAATATGGATGCTCCACTTTTAAAGCTCCAGAAAACATCTGAACATCAACTGTTTTTCCACCAATAACAGAGCCATTAGAATAATCACTATAATCCTCTTTTCCATAAGAACCAGAAACTCCTGCAAAAATTTTGAATTTTTTTAATACAGCATCAAAAGTTAAAGAGCTCTCTAATAGTGGCATCATACTTGATCCACCTGCATCATAATCTGAAGATAAAAGTTTTCCCCTATTTAAACTACTTCCAGTCATTGGTTCATTTGCAGAGAATTTAAAATTCAAAACATGTTTTCCAAATTTTTTACCATAATACAACTGAATTTGTGGTAATCTTTGCCAAGGATTTCCCATTGCCCAACCAACTCCTGGATTTATCATTGATGGAAAAAGAGTCATTGATGCAACACTCCAAGTTTGTCCTCCAATTACTCCAAAATAGTGTTCCCCAATAGTTTTTTTAATATCAAAAAATGCATGTCTTAATCGTGGCATTGGTCTACTTTCTGACATTCCAGAATCGGCCATTGTTCCAAAAAAGTCAATCTCCATTGTTGCATTTAAAGTTACATTTTTTACTGATGGAAGAGTAATTTTTGTACCAAAACGGCTATTTCTTGCATTAAAAATAAATCCCTCTTTTGTTTTATCTTTTGAATAAATCAAAAGCTCAGGACCAACCATTCCTGTATCACTTGCAATACCATATAGTTCAATGTAACCATAAGGTTTAAATTGAATAGATGGTTTCTCCTCTTCTGCATATAAGAAAGAGGTAATAAAAAAGATAGAGAGTGTAATTAATAATAATCTATTCATAAATCCCCCAAAATAGTGAATGTTATAATACATATACGGAAAAAAAAATAAATACTAAAGTAAAAAATATTTCTCATTTGAATAGTAGATAATTTAATTAATTTTTATGATTTATTTTTACTAATTGTTTTTTATTAAAAATTATTATCAATCACAAACAGAAATATAAATAACTGCAATATTTTTACTAAAAAATAGAAAAATATTATTAAATCATTTGATTATTTTTTTATTTAAATGATATACTGTGGATGGTTTATTTTTTGTTATATTTTTGTGAGGAGAACATGAAGATTTTTAAACTTTTATCAGTTTTTTTATTAATTTTTCTATTTCAATCATGTGGAGAAAGTGCTTGTTTAGATCAAAATAATGAGGGATGTGGATTTACAGAGGAGAGCTATTATGAAGAGACTCTTTATGATAGTGAAATTGATGAAGAACAACCTCAAATAGAGGCTATGGCAACAAAAGCAACAGCCTATACAAAACTTGAAACATCAACATACTACATTGAAAATGATGACTCTTTGCCAGAGGGAGAGGTTGCTCATATTTTAAAAGGTGAAATTGAGATTAAAAATCTTGCTCCTGAAAAACAGGTAACAATTCACTATATTGGACCAGATAATACAACTTGGCTTACAGCTGATGCTTTTTATGTTGCTCCATCAAAAAGAGTTGGTTATGAATATTGGAAATTTTTTATTAACACCCCTTATCAAACAGATGTCCCAGAAAAATTCTATACATTCAAAATCCAATATAGAGTTAATAAAAATGGAACATGGAAAACATATTGGGATACAAATGTTAATAAAAACTATTTTAGAACATTCTACACAAATATTGTGAAAGCAAAAAAAATTAAATACTCAACAAAATCAACAAACTCTCCATATATGTTAAATCATGTTCTAGAGGTTGAGGTTGAGGTTAAAAATGTTGCATTTGAAAAATATGTTTCTCTTCATCATGTTGCTGGAGATGGAAGATGGGTTGATACTCGTGGATATTATGTAAAGCCATCAACAAAAAAATATCATGAGATTTGGAAAGTTATTATCACTACTCCAATCTATAAAAATCCACCAAGAGATTTTTATAGATTTGCTGTTAAATACAATGTAAGAATGGATGAGTATTGGGATAACAATAAAAATAAAGACTATTATGGTATGGATTATATAAAAAAATAGTTTCAAAATCACCTCATTTTAAGATTAATCAATTAAAATAATATTAAAATTCCATTATAAAAATAGCAATAATATGTTTTTTATGGATATTTTTTAGATTTTTTATTATATTTAATTGTAACTTTTAGGATTCCTTATGAAAAAAATAGTTTATTTGACAACTTTTATACTTGCAATATCACTGTATTCTCAAGAGATCTCATCTTGGGGTCCCTATTATATTCCGCAAGAGATGTATGGTGAAGAGGAGACTGCTCCTGAAACAGATGGAAACAACTACTCTCCAAACTATCCAAATTATGAGGAGAGATATGTTCTTTGGGATCTTAATAGATCTAGAATTGCTCCTCATAAAATGCCAAATGATGATTATCAACACTCCCAATTTGAGTATTGTACAAATTGGGGAGTATGTTTTGATCCAGTAAAACCACTTAATTATAATTTAGAATTATCAAGAGCAGCAAGATTTCACTCTTATGATATGGGGGATAATGGATGTTTTCAACATGAAAGTTGTGATGGAACAGATACTTTTACAAGAATTAATGGATACTACTCTGGTTATTCAACTGCTGGAGAAAATATTGGTATGGGTAGTCAATATACAGATGTAACTTGGGGACTTATTAATGAACATAATAATGTAAGTACACAACATCCTGATGGACATCGCCAAAATATATATACTTCTGCTTTTAATGAGGTTGGATTAGGCTATCTTATTGTTAATGGAAAACCATATTTTACTGAAGATTTTGGAGGAAAAAGCTCTGTTTCAACTCAAACAGTAACAGCAGGAATTCATTTTCCACAAAGGGTTAATGTTGGAACTGCAATAAATTTTAGTGCAATATTTTTTGATGATGGTGATAAACCTGCAAAAGCTGCAAAAGTTATAATTGGCATTATGGAGAATGGTATTTTAAGTCGTAAAACAGAGTTATTAATGGATATGACAGAGTATACAACTCCAACAGATGAGAAAAAACCAACATGGTTTGCAGCAGAGTATAAAAAATCTCTTGAAATTCAGGAGAAAGGATGTCATCTATACCGTTTTATGTTTGTTAAAGATAGTGGGACAATTATTTACTATCCAGAGGAGGGTTCTCTTCTTTTTGGTGTTGGAAAAGATTGTAAAGATGCAACAGGTTCTCCTATAATCTATACAACAGATGAGATTACTATTGAACAGGAGAGTTCAGATGGAGGTTGTACATTTAACTCAAATAATCAATATATCTCTTTACTATTTCTCCTATTTGCAATAACTCCTATTGTTTTAATAAGAAAAAAAATTAATAACAATAGGTAAATAATAGAGGGGTTTATGAGAATTTTTATTATTTTATCTCTGTTTATTCCTATTTTTTTGTGGGGGGATTTTGAATCTGTTGTTACTCCAAAAGGTGAAAAACGTCAACTAGAGGTAATAAGAGATTTAAAGAGATTTCCACTTAAAGATATTAAAGAGTTTATTCCTGATGCTGATGTTGATATTCAATATGCTCAAAAAGGTAATAAACTATTTAAAGAGAGTGTTTATAGCGAAAATATATGTTATATTCATCCTGAGTTAGGTAAAAAATTGGCTAAAATAGATTCAGAATTAAAAAAAAAATATGGATTAAAACTTAAATTTTGGGATTGCTATAGACCTTGGAGTGTTCAGAAAAAAATGTGGGATCTTTATCCAAAACTTGGTTATGTTGGACATCCAGCTTATGGTTCAAGACATAATCGTGGAATAGCTGTTGATGTAACCCTTATTGACATAAAAACCTTAAAAAAGATTGAGATGCCAACAGAGTTTGATGAGTTATCATCAAAAGCCAATCATACAAATATGAATCTTTCAAAAAAAGTGCTTAAAAACAGAGCCATCTTAAAAAATATAATGGAAAAATATGAGATTTTTTCAATTAGAACTGAATGGTGGCACTATAATCTTCCAACAAAAAAACATCCAGTTTATGATATTCCACTATCAAAACTAAAATAGCCCTGATAACTTAAAAAAAGTTAAAAAGAACTCTTTTTTTATTTTTTCCATTTAATTCTTGTTAAGATTATGATAATTTTTTATCTCTTTCCTGTTGTTCAAGCTCAAAATTCTCTTTAGCAGACCTGAGAAGAAAGTGTAACCTATTGTGATAGTTTGCCTTACTTGTATCTGCATCCAAATCTAAGTAAAGCAGATTCATATCAGGATATATATCTTTTATTTTTTTCTCAACACCTTTTGCAATAACATGATTTGCAATACATCCAAATGGCTGAATACAAACAACATGATTAATTCCATCTTGAGCAAATGCACTAACTTCACCAGGAATTAACCATCCTTCACCATATTGATTTATAAGATTAACAATTTTAGATGCCAATTTTGCAAGATTTGATACAGAGTGTGCATGTCGATTATATCTATATTTTTTCATTACCTGAACAGTTTTTTTCAGAAACCTATCAACCCAAGTCTCTAAAACAAATGATAAATAGTAAGGTATATCTGCTCTTCTTAAGTTTGCATCTTTATAAAAACGAATATTTGATATCTCTTGAATAAAGAAGTCAATAAGTGGAGGCATAACTGGTTCAACCCCTTGTTCCATAAGCCAATCAAGAATATGATGATTTCCAAACTCATTATATTTAATAAATATCTCACCAACTATTCCAACTTTTGGATACTCTTTATCGAAAACAGGAACACTATTAAACTCTGCAACAGCAGCTTTTAAAAGTTTTAAGATACTATCAAAATCATCAACTGCAACAATAGGTTTTACAGCATTAAGATATTTATCTCTAATCTCTTCCGCTTCACCTTTATTAATCTCTCTAACTTTTGTGGTGTAGTACATATCAGAGATTGCATCACCATAAATAATTGTCATA
The DNA here is from genome assembly GCA_016936735.1 of bacterium. Taxonomy (GTDB): domain Bacteria; phylum UBP6; class JAFGXH01; order JAFGXH01; family JAFGXH01; genus JAFGXH01. The sequence goes on along the minus strand of JAFGXH010000324.1, from coordinate 18,047 downwards.
AACCCTTTTTTTAGGAATTTTGTTCCTTTAAAATCCTCAAAACCTGGTTGATAGTTATAAACTGTTGTTGCTGTTGGTATAGCAACAACTGGAACCTGCTCCATTCCTGCATCAATAAGAGCCTTTTTTATAAGAGATAGATATGTTGATGCTCTACATTGACCACCTGTTTGTGTAATTCCTACTGCAACTTTATTTAAATCATATTTACCAGATGTTAATGCCTGAAGAATATCTCCAATAACAAGAATTGATGGGTAACATATCTCATTATTAGTGTATTTCATTCCTAATTGCAATCCCTCCTGTGTTGATGATGGAAGAATTTCTGCTTTATATCCAAGAACCTCAACACATTCAGAGGTTGCTTGTGTATAGAAATCTGATAGTTTAGGAATTAAAATTGTTCTACCCCTATCCTCATTCATAAATGGTTTTGTTGTTTTTCTTAAGTGGGATACTATTCGTGTATCTCTTTTTATTTTTGTAGACTCAAGCATTGTTCTAATTCTTAATCTTATTGAACCAATACTTGAAATCTCATCAATTCTTACGATTGTTGCAGATTTTCCTGATGTGGATAAAATCCCTTTTACCTCATCAACAACAATTGCATCTGGACCACAACCAAATGAGTTCATCATAACAACCTCAACATCACTCTGTTTTGATGCCCATTGAGCAGCACGATATATTCTGTTTGGATAGGCCCATTGGGTAAGAACATGTATTTGCTCCTCTTCACCATTAAATGTTACAGAGTCCTCTGTTAAAACATAGCATCCCTGTTCTGTTAATATTTGTGGTATTTTTTGATTAATAAGAGGATCAAGATGGTATGGTCTACCAATAAGTAATACAATAGGCTTTCTCAATTCTCTAGCCTTTCTTAAAAGCTCTTCACCCTTTTCTTTAATTGATTTTTTATACTCATTTAAAGATTTTATTGCTTTTTGAAATCCATTCTCAATTACCCGTTTTTTTACCCCTAAACGACCAAGATACTCAATACATGATTTTTTTAAAAGAGATTCATCATTAAAATTTAAAGTTGGAGTATCAATTGGAACAATATATTTTTCCTCTGGATTTATTGAGCTTTTAATAACATCAGGATAACCCATCACAATTGGACAAGTAAAACTTTTTATATTTTGAGAGTTCTCCTCTTTTTCAAAAAGAACCATTGGGTAAAAAATTCTATCAACTCCATCCTGAATAAGTGATATTATATGGCCATGAACAAGTTTAGCAGGAAAACAGATGTTGTCAGACATAACTGTTCCCATTCCTTTTTCATAAACAGGTGTACTTGATGGTGGTGAAATTTTTACATTAATCCCACATTCAGCAAAAAGAGTACTCCAAAAAGGAAGATTTTCATAGAAATTAAGAACTCTTGGTATACCAACTGTAATTCCCTTTTGTTCTTCTGTTTTTTGTGAAGTTTTAAAAAGTAAATCTAGTTTTATATCTGTTAAAGATTCTCCCTTCTCTTTTACTCCTCCCTTATTTGAAAAATATTTCTCACATTTATTTCCTGTGTAGAAATGGTTTTTAGAATCAAATGTAAGTTTTGTAATAGTGCAGAAATTTTCACATCCTTTGCAATTAAGATGAGCTCTTTTATAGTTTAGAGCCTCTTTTAAATTCTCAAATCCAATAAATGATGATTCTCCATCAATATAGAGATCTTTTGCAGTTAAAGCAGCTCCATAAGCACCCATAAGTCCTGGAATATCTGGAGATAACACAGATTTACCAACAATTTTTTCAAAAGCATGATGAATTGCTGGGTTTTGAAATGATCCCCCCTGAACAACAATAACATCACCTAAAACAGATGTATCTCTTAATGATAATACTTTATAAAGTGAGTTTTTAATAACAGAGTAAGCAAGGCCAGCAGATATATCATCTGTTGAAACTCCCTCTTTTAAAAATTGTTTAACTTTTGAGTTCATAAAAACAGTACATCTAGTTCCAAGATCACAAGGAGCCGACGATGTGCAGGCTATCTTTGCGAAATCTGTTGTTGAGTAGTTTAATGTTCGAGCAAAAGTCTCAATAAATGAGCCACAACCAGAAGAACATGCCTCATTTAACTCTATTTTTTGAATAGTTCCATTATTAATAAACATGGCTTTCATATCCTGACCACCAATATCCATAATAAAAGAGACATTTGGATCAAACTCTTTTGCTGCACGAAAATGGGCTATAGTTTCAACTATTCCATCATCTATTTTAAATGCGGTTCTAATTAAATCCTCTCCATACCCAGTAACACTACTTTTGAGTATATTTGGTTTAATTCCAGCTTTTTCAAATTTTTCATGAAATATTGTTAATCCATTAACAACTGCCTGAATATGGTCTCCATGATTATTGTTGTAGTAATCAAATATAACTTCACCATTCTCATCTGTTAAAATCATTTTTGTTGTAGTTGAGCCTGAATCTATTCCTAAAAAGCAATTTGGATTTTTAGCAATCTGTTCAAGAGAGACTCTTTTAACAGGTTTTTGTCTTGTTTTTGACCAACTATCAAACTCCTCTTTTGAGGTAAAGAGTGGAGCCTCTCTGTCATATATTTGAAAAGATATTAGTTCGTCTCTTTGAGAAAGATCTAATATCTCTTGAAGTGTATGAATTTTATCCTCCTCTTCAGAGAATATTGCTGCTCCCATTGCAGGAATAAGTTCTGGTCTTTCTGGAAGAAATATCTTATCTCTATCAATATTTAACAGTTTTATAAATGCCTCTCTTAAAGATGGTAAGAAAGCCATTGGACCACCAGAGAATAGAATATTGGGTTCAGGATCAACTCCTCTAGCAAGAGCATTTATTGTTTGAAGTGCAACTGCATGAAAAATAGATGCAGCAATATCTTCCTGAGGTATTTTTTGGCTTAATAGATTTTGAACATCTGTTTTTGCGAAAACACCACAACGAGATGCTATTGGATAGACTCTTGTGCTATTAGAGGCAAAATCATTCAATTGATTTGTTGGAACATTCATTAAAACTGCCATTTGATCAATAAAAGAGCCTGTTCCACCTGCACAATTACCATTCATTCTAATATCAGGGGTTCTTGTTTCATAAAAAAATATCATTTTACTATCTTCACCACCAATATCAATAAGTGTTTTAATTTTTGGATAAAGATGTTTTACTGTTTCAGCAGATGCAATAACCTCTTGAACAAAAGGAAGTTTTAGTTTTTCTGATATTCCCATTGCTGCGGAACCAGTAAATGAGAGTGTTATTGATATATCACCAAGTTTCTCTTTTGCATCAGCCACTAATTCATAAAATGTTTTTTGAATTTCAGCTCCATGTCTTCTATAATCAGCATAAATCATTCTGTTTTCACTATCCATAATAGCAAATTTTGCTGTTGTAGAACCAATATCTATACCAGCTTTAAAAACATTTTTAACCATTTTAAACCACAAAAAATTAAAAATAAACAAGGGAGTATATTGAATTTTTGAAAAATAATCAATACTAACTTTATATTTTTGAAAAAAAGCATTAAAGATAATATGTTTTTATTGTGATAATTTAAAATAAATACAGTTTTGGCTTTTATATTTTTTTAAAACATAATTTATTTGTATATTTTACATATTTCCTTTATATAATAATTAGTTATGGTTTTTGTATAATATTTTTATTAATTTGGTATAAACTTTTTTTTTGAGTGGAGATTATATGAGTACAATATACTGTCTTGGTTTAAACTATTTAAGTCATATTGATGAGATGAATCATTTTAAAAAACCAAAAGAGCCTGTTATATTTATAAAACCATCAACAGCTATTGTTAAATCGGGTGAAAAAGTTACAATTCCTAAAAAAATTGAGTGGAATTTCTCTAAAAGCAGTGATTTAAATGATATTTCAGATTTAAAAAAAACAGAAAGTAAAAATGAACAAAATATATATGAAAACCATTTTTATGAAGCTCATCATGAAGTAGAGCTTATTGTTGAGATATCAAAAGATGCAAAAAATTTAACTTTTAAAAATGTTAATGAGTATATTTATGGTTATGGATTAGGATTTGATATTACATTGCGAGATTTACAAATTAAAGCAAAAAATAGTGCTCTTCCTTGGAGTATATCAAAGGGGTTTGATACATCCGCTGTTATATCAAAAATATATCCTAAAGATGAGATTAATAATGTTAATAGTATCACATTAGAACTCAGAGTAAATGGAGAGAGAAGGCAATTGGGTAATATATCAAATATGATATTTAGTGTTGAGGAGGCAATTATTTACATTTCACACTTTTTTACTTTAAAAAAGGGAGATATTGTTTTTATGGGAACTCCTGAGGGAGTTGGTAAATTACAACATGGAGATATTATCTCTGGTTATTTTAATGGAGAGAAACTTTTGGAGGTTGAGGTTGAATATTTGTAAAAATATTACTACTTTTTATTTAAATGAAAAAATAGATATCAAACATAATATATTAGATTATAATTAAATTATTAGAATCTAATTGTATTCTTGAAAGAGTTCTATTTTTATGTTAAAAGATTAAAAATGAAAATTATTTATTATAATTTTTAAAAAGATTAAATCGGAGGTTTTTTTATGAGATTTTTCTATATTACTTTATTATCACTATTACTATTTTCTTGTGGAACATCAGATAAAATAAGCAAAAAAGAGCTTCCACTTTTTTATAAAAGTGGAGAGCATATGAAATATCCAAAATCCACATATATTTCAGCTTCAGGTGAGGGAAAAACTTTAGAATCTGCAATTCAAAACTCTAAATATAATATAAGTCAAAAAATCTCATCAACAATTTCAGGAACATTTGTTTCTGAAAAAAAATCGTTTCTTGAGAACTCTCAATGGAAAAACAAACAGAAATTAACATCCTCTGTTGTAATGACAACAGAGTTTAAAAATGGAGAGATTATTGATGTTATTGATAACACAAAACATAATGGAAAATATTATGCCTTTGCTGTAGTTTCAAAAGAGAGAGGATTCTCTTATGTTAGACCAAAAGTAGAGGAGTCAAAAAAAAGATTTAATGAGTTAAAAACTCTTCTTGAAAAAGCTTTAGAGAATCAAAATAGAGATGATTTTGAAAATATTTATCCAAAATGGGTTGAAAGTGCCTCTATTTATGCTGATGTTTTAGCAGAATCTCGAGTTTACTCTCCAACAGATATTGAGTTCGAAAATCCATTTGAGACTCTTGCCTCAATGGAAGGAAAATTTTTAAATATGATTCATAATCGTTTATGGCTAATACATGTTGTTGATGCAACTGGAAATGAGAATAAAGTGGTTTCTGAAATGCTTTATTCAATCTTAAAAGAGAATAATTTTAAAGTTCAATATTTATCAAGTTATATTGAGTCTCCTAAAACTAGAGTTCTCTTTAAAGATTTAAAAAATTTCTCAAATGAGCTTCCACAAGAACCAACAATACTTATCTCTGCTGAACTTATCCAAAATACTAGTAGTGATAAATATTTAAACTATTGTAAAAGTGGTGTTAAATTAACATCATTTATTACCAATCCATCAAAACAATTGCTAGATTTAACCTCAGGTGATTTAGAAAAAACATCAACAAAAAAGGGTAATCCATCAAAAGAGAAGGCATGTTTAGAGTCATCTCAAACATTAAAACCTTTTTTAGAGAAGGATTTAAATGATTTTCTAAAAAATTATAAATAGATTTCTGTTTTTTAGATAAGAATGTTAATAAAAAGATAAATTTTTGTCTTTTAATAAAATTGATAAAAAAAAGATAATTATTATCTTAAAAAAATTAATAGAAAAGAAAAAAATGTGAATAATATTTTTTTCTTAGAGTCTATTATAAAAAACTTTGGAGGTTTTTATGAAAATATTTATTCTTTTTCTTCTTTTTACAACAGAGTTGCTTTTTGCTGTTGGTGAAAAATCTAATTTTGAGGGAAATAAGGCACCCCTATTTACTCTTAAAAATGATCAAAATAGATTCTTTTTTTTAAGCAAAGAGCTAAAAAATCCGAAAAAGGATTATCTTTTTTTAAGTTTTTTTACAAACTCTTGTAAAAATTGTCCACATGAAAGAGAGATGGTTCAAAATTTGAAAAAAAAATATGAAAATTTTGATGTGATATATATTGCAATTCGAGAGGGTGATAATGATAGTGAACCTATAAATGAGTTTCAACAAAAGGCTTTGGAAATTAAAGAGAAAGAGGGGTTAAACCTTATTTTATTTGATTTTTATAGTGTTGTATCCAAATCTTATGATATTAAATCTGTTCCAAGATTGGTTATTATAAATACTAAAACTCAAATAATAGAAAAAGATATAACTGGTATTCCTGAAAATTTAGAAAAAATTTATCAGGGAGTAGTGAATAAATCTAATAAATAAGCCGTCTAATATAACATTCTGGATTATTAAGGAGAAAAAATGAAAAAGTATATTATTCTCACTTTTTTAGTTGCATTTAGCATGTCTATTTTTGCTCAAGTTAAAATTAACTACAAGGAGATTTACAAACAATCTGCTCCAAGTGTAGTACTTCTTTTTGGTGTTGCAGGAAAAACTGGTTCAACAGGAACTGGCTCTATTGTTAAAGAGGATGGAACAATTTTGACAAATGCTCATGTTGTTATTAATCCTGCCACACATCAGCCATTTGAATCTCTTTTTGCATTTATAAAGCCAGAAAGAGTAAATGGAAAAAATGCAAATGATTTACAACATCGCTATCAAGCAAAAGTTCTTCATTTTGATGAAGAGTTAGATTTAGCTGTTGTTAAAATGATTAATCCTCCTGCAAATATCTCTGTTATGATTCTTGCAGACTCATCAGAAATCTCAATTGGAGAGGCAACTGCTGCAATTGGTCATCCAGAGCAAGGAAGTCGTTGGAGTTTAACAACTGGTGCCGTAAGTGCAGAGATTGATGATTTTAATGGAACAAAAGGGAAAGATGTTTTTCAAATGGAAACAGCTGTAAATAGAGGAAACTCTGGTGGTCCACTTCTTGATTATCGTGGTTATCAAATTGGAATTAACTCAATGATTGCAAGAGAATCAAAAGATGGTCTTGCTATTGTTGGTATTAATTTTGCGATAAAAACAAACTCTGCTGTTGAGTGGATGGCTTCCCAAGGAGTTCATGTATCAATCGCAAAAGGTGATGGAAAAGAGGCAGAACTTTTTCTTGCTCAAAAAGAGGAGACAAAAGCCTCAACAAAAAATGAGGAGACAAAAGTAGCAATCAAAAATGATACTCAAAACTCATCTACAAAAAAAGATGATGTAAAACTTGAGATAAAAGTTGAAGAGGATCATGCAACGGAAGAGATCTCAAACAAACAAAATGTTGAACTAAAAGTTGAGAAAAAAGTTGAAAAAAAATCTGAAAAAGTTGAAGTTAAAGTTGTTGTAAAAGAGAATCCAAAAAGAAAATATAAAAAACGTCCAGCAAACACAAAAGTTGTTTCTGAAGCAAAAGTTGGTCAAATTTTAACAGAAACAGATGTATTAAAAGGTAGAGCAAAAAAAGCAATTAAAAGAATGGATGAAAAATTAGGTGGTTTTGATGATGATAATGAACCTTGGTAATAATTAATCCAAAACATTATATCTGATAACTATTTTTTCTTTAAAGAGAAGTAAAATCCTTTCCACTCAGCAATTAATTCATCTCCTCCTCGAGGAAATATAATCGATCCAAAAACATCAACCTCTTTTTTATTTTTTAATACTTTAACTGATATTATTTTTGGTGTTAAAAATTTTATTTTTTCAAGCAAAAACTCTGTCTCTTCAGCTTTTGTAATTGCTTTTAAGGCATACTCCACCTCTGAAAAAATTTTACCATTAGATATAAATCTCTCTTTCTGAAACTGTATTTTTTTCCCTAAAAACTCCTCTGCATCCTCTTTTTTTATTGTTGCAAGAGGAGATGAGCCAACTATGGTATTAACAACCCAAGTACCTTGAAAAAACAGAGGATTTTCAACACTATTTTTAAGCTCTATTGAATCTATTTTTTTTAATTTATATTTAAATCCCCCCATAAAACAGAACTCATTTTTTTCGCACTTTATCTCCCATAACTCACCATGAACATTTACCATTTTATTAAAAAGATACTCATACTCTCTATTAAATTTTCCATCTTTCATAAAAAAATCTTTCTCTAAAAATATCCCATCTATAATAAAATCGGTTCTATTATAAAACTGAAGCTCTCCTGAAACTGTTTTTATCCCTTTAAATATCTCTTTTTTATCAATATCCTCTTTTTTCTTTGTTGAAGAACAGGATAATAAAAATAAAGCAACAAAAAATGATATAATAAATTGAGATTTTCTTAAAAATAACATAATATCAACTCCATAAATCAAAAACATTTAGAGTATAATAATTTTTTTATTAATTGCAAATATAGATATCAGTTTTACAAAAATTGACTTTTTTTTCTTTACTATAGTATAATATCTTTTTTAGTGAGGTATATATGAATTTAAAAGAGAGAATGATTTTAACATCTCTAAAAATGCTTCCAAAAAATCAGTTGAGTTGGAGTATTGGAAAGTTAACTTCAATTGCTTTACCACCTAAAATGATGAAAAAAGTTATATTGATGTTTGCAAATAGATATGGAATTAATTTATCTGAAATTGAAAAACCATTAGATGAGTATAAAACTTTAAATCAGTTTTTTACAAGAAAACTAAAAGATGGAGCAAGAGTAGTTAATCAAGATAATAACTCAATTACTTCTCCTTCAGATGGATTAGTTTCTCAATTTGGAGAGATTAAAAATGGGAAATTGATTCAGGTTAAGGGTATTGATTATGACTTAAAATCTCTTCTTCAAGATGGAAAAGAGTCTCTTTTTAAAGATGGCTACTATATCACAATATATCTCAGCCCAAAAGATTATCATAGAGTTCACTCTCCATTAGATGGAATCATTAAAGAGGCTCATTATATAAAAGGGAGACTATTTCCTGTTAATAAACTCTCTGTTGAGAATATCAATGAGCTATTTTCAACAAATGAGAGGGTTAATTTATATATAGAGAATAAAAGAGTTGGAATTTTTTCCCTTATTTTTGTTGGTGCAACAAATGTTGGCTCTATTTCACTATCTTTTGATAATCTAAAAACAAATCAAATTTTTCAAAAAGGGGTTTTAAAAAAATTCAATCATTCTGTTAAAAAAGGAGAAGAGTTAGGTGCTTTTAATTTTGGATCAACTGTAATTTTATTATTTCAAAAAAATAGCATTAAAAATTTTCTTATCACAACAGAAAAAAGTGTAGAAATGGGAGAAGTAGTTGGAACACTGGCTTAATCCTTTAAGAGTTATTTTTTATATATTAAATATTTTTATTGTTATATTAATAATATATCTATTTTTCTCTAAATCTGGAGTAAAACAGAATAAAACAATAAAGCAACAGATTGCTAAAATTGAGGAGAGAAATAGAGAGCTTGAGAAAAATATTAAAGATATAGAGAATAGAATTAATTGGTTTAGAGAGTTACCAGATTTTCAAAAGTATGTTATTCATAAAGAGACTGGATATCTTGCTCCAGATGAGACTCTTGTGATATTTGAAGAATAAATGAACAGTGGGTTTTAACCCACTGAAAGTGCAATAAATTTTTTATTTTAATAGTGGCATTTTAATTAAGAAAAAATGGTATTATTAGATATTTACTATCAATATTGTTTATTTAATATATGATTTTATTTTTGATATAATATTATTTATTATTAGGAAGTTATGACAATTATTATTTATAACTCAGTTTTTATAATTCTGCTTGGTTATTTTTGGAAAAAATACTCAATTCCTGCATACTACTTATTATCATCTCTATTCGCTTTGGTGGCACTTGATCTAATTCTTTTAGATAAACATTTAGGTTTTTCTGTTTTACTACTATTCCTTTTTTTAATCCCTTTTATTCCAAGAGATACTCCATTTAGGGCTGATCCAGAAAAAGTTCCTGTGAACTCTCAAAATGATTATCAGGTTGATTTTAGACATTTTGTTGTTAATTATCTTGATATTTTAAAACAATTGGAATCTTTTGTTGGAATTCTTGTTTATGAAAGGAAATTTACATACTATAAAATAGAGAAAATATATCCAATTGAGAAGTTTCAATTTTGTAAAAATGAGATTCCATTATCTGCCCCATTGTTTAGTGCTCTTCAACAATTTGAAAATCATATTAATTTAACAACTGCAGATAATATAGTTTCTCAATTAGCAGAGTTAAATTATAACTCTCCACTTCAAACAAAAATATATACAGATAAAGATTATCTGATATTTCTATTTTCAGAAAAACCTGCTTCAGCAGATTTAGTCTCTAAAATAAATCAATTTCTACAGTTTTTTGAGTATATAAAAAATCATTTTATATCAAAAGGATATAATGATGCTCTTTTAGAGTTATCGAAATCCCTAAATAATGCAATAACAAAAAATGATCTTTATGCCCATTTTTTGAGAATTGTTAAACAGTATATTCATTTTGATGTTGCTTTTATTTCTGGAACAAAAGAGGGAGTTCAAACAATTGAAAAAGTCTACTCTGATGATAGAAATTTTTTATCTTTAGAGGGATATTCAGTTACTGAAAATAACTCTCTTATAAATCTCTCAATTGAAAATAGATGTCATTTACCAAGTAATACTAAATTTAATTGGGAGAAAAATTATCTATTTGGTGAAAAAAAATGGTTTTTAAACTTTCATTCTGCAACAGTTTTTCCGATTATGGAGCATGGAGAAGCGGTTGGTACAATATCTCTTTTGTCAAAAGAGGAGGGTGAGTATAATGATAATGCTATAAGAATTTTGATGGGGATGACAAATATGTTAGAGATATCCCTTTTAAATGCAAAGGCTTATCAAAAAATGGAGGAGATGGCAACAACAGATGGGTTGACAGGGTTGATAAATCATAGAACTTTTCAAGAGCGTTTTATGCAGTATCTTCAAAGAGCAAGCCGTTTTAAAAGAAATGTTGCTCTTGTTTTAACAGATATTGACCATTTTAAATCTGTTAATGACTCTTATGGTCATCCAATGGGAGATGAGGTTCTAAGAAGAGTTGCATCATTATTAAAGAAAGGAATAAGAAGTGTCGATTTAGTAGCAAGATATGGTGGAGAGGAGTTTGTTATAATTTTAGAGGATATTGATAAAGAGGGAGTTTTTACTTTAACAAATAGAATTCGAGAGGATATTAAAAAACTTGAGTTTGTTTCTAATGGAGTTAACTTTAGAATTACAATATCAATGGGTTTCTCTCTTTATCCAACTTCTGGTATAGAGAAACAGAATTTAATTGATTTAGCCGACAAGGCTCTATACTACTCTAAAAAACATGGGAGAGATCAGGTAAATTGTATTGAGAATATAAAGGAGGGTGGGTGATGGTAGATTTAAAAAAGTTAATGTCAGATAATTTATCTCAAGTTCTAAATTCTAAATTTGAGAGTTTTTATCAAGAGATAAGTAATTATATGCTTTCTGAATTCAAAGTTATACTTGAATCTTTATACTCTGGAGATATTGAAAAAGTTAATCAAACTCTTGATAAAATATCTGAAAATGCTGATGTAAAGTTAGTTGAAAGTGAGATTTTTCAGGAGATTGGAAAACTTGCAAGAGATCTTCATAATGATATAAAAACCTTTATTAATGAGGTTCAACCAGAATTAGAGGTTTTATCAGATGGGGAGGTTTCTCAAGCAACAAAACGACTTCAAGATGTTATTAAACTTACAGAGAAATCTGCAAATACAACCCTTGATATATCTGAGGAGCTTTTAAATATAAATGAGTATCAAAAAGAGGATATTTCAGAATTGAAAAAACTTGTGGAATTTTTACCCCAAGAGCATCAAGCTAAAGCATTAGAGCATATCACTATCATAGAGGAGAATATGCAGTACCAAAATGATAAATTTATGCAGATTATGACAGAACAGGAGTTTCAAGATAGAGTTGGACAAACAATTAGAAAAGTTATTGCTCTTGTTGAGAATGTTGAGAATCGTCTTGTCTCTTTTGTTAGTCGTTTTGGTGAAACATTTAAACATATTGAGGGAAAAAGAAAAACTGTTGATGAGATTGAAAAACCATCAGAGGTTAAACTGCAAGATGCCTATTCAGATAAAAAAGAGACTGTTGGTCAAGATAATGTTGATGATTTACTTGCTCAATTTGGTTTTTAGTTTAAAAAAGAGATGTAAAATTAAAATAGTATTGATGTTCTCCACCTGTATTTAAACCATATGAGTATCCTAATGAAAAATTGTATCCCTCAACATACCCAAGATAAAACAGCATTGTTAATTCAGCTCCAACTCCATGTTTAGGTTCAAAATCGAACAGTTTTTTAGAGATAGATGCAACATCATAAAAAACTTTAAAATAGAATTCATGAATATAAACAGGAATTGTTGCATATCCAATATTACTTTCCCAAATATGAACTCTATACTCTAAATTTAGAATATTAAGTGCAATTGATTTAAAATATTGCATTGGATAACCTCGCAAAAATATTCCAGAGATAGCAGTTCTATCAATTAAACTATCAATAAAAGAGGTTGCAGGTGGATATCCACCTATAAAATTACTATATAATCCATTTTCAGAGTATGATAAACTATATGTATATCTTGCTGCAATTGAGCTATAAAAAATTGGTATAGGTTTATAAAATTTATATTGAAGTGCAAATGATATATAGTTCTCTAATGACATTATATCTTTATCTCTTAATGAGAATTGAATATTTAAACTATTTCCATTTGAAACTCCTGGTGTTTTTATTAAATAATCTAAATCACCATAGTAGTATCCAAAAGATAGGAAAAATCTTTCAAACTGCTCTGGTAATTTGGGTGGAATATCCCAAGGAGAGTATTCATATTCAAGTTTAGAGAATGTAAACCAACGATATGCTGAGGATATATATAAAAAATTGCTACCATTTATATCTGAAAAAGGAAATGATATTGATCCTGAAAATGAGTGATATTGAGCCAAATACTCTTTCTGAACTCCATTAACATAAAAATTATTCATTATTAGTGGTGTAAATCCATATCCCAAAGAGTATCGTATTGAATGGCTGTTATCACCAATATAAAATGTGAAAAAAATATCATCAATATCAAAATCATAACCTAAAATAGATTGATAATATATTAAATCTCTAACATCAGAGTTTGATAAATCAATTGAAATCTGATTTTTAAAATTTGATGACTCAATATTTGGAGAGAAGCTTTTGGGAAGAATCTCTGGAAAAATAGAGAAATCATATTTTTTATAATCAACTCTATCTTTTGATAAAATAATCTGATTTATATCATTAGAGTCTATTTTATTAATATTATTAAAATACTCTATACTATTTTTATCTATTGATATATTACTATTTTCTAAATTTATGCTATTTTTATCTGTTAGTAGATTATTATTTTTAAACTCTATTGAGTTATTAATAAGATTTTCAGGCTCAATTTCAATTAATCCAAAACCATTTTCAGCTCTATAAAGTGAGGCATAAAATTTTTTCAGTGTTGGATGATATAAAACTTTAACAATACCACTAAAAAAATTTGTCTGTTTTATAATATTTAAACTATTTTTATATTCATATAGATTCAGAATATTATCCTCTCTATTGGATATATAATAGAGTTTTTTGTTTTCTGAATCATAAGTTGGAGATATATTATAAAAGTTATCTTTTGTGAGATAGGTTATTTTTTTTGTTGCAATATCAATCTCTATAATATCCCAAAAATTATCATTATTATTAATGGTTACAATAATTTTATCACTATTTTTAAAAATAGGGGAATCTAAAGTTGTTAATGATGTAAACTCAGTTATTTTACTTATTTTTTTTGTGAGTATATTATAAATATAGATATTATGTTTCCCAAGCTCATTGACTACAAGTGCAAAATTATAGCTATTCTCATCTTTTGTAAAAGATACTACTCTTAATTTCTCTAATTCAGTTGATTCCTCTAAATTATCTAAATTATATCTTTTAAGTAATCGAAAATAGCTATTTTTAACCCTTTCAAAAGATGAATAGAATAGAGTATTATCTATTTGAATGATATTTGATACTGCTCTTTTAAAAGGGATTGAATCAACTATTTTTTCACCATCATAAATGGATTTTTTAGATAAATCCTCTGCACCTCCACTATAAATTAGAAGTTTATCATTAAAAATCGAGATTGATTTAACTCTCTCTTTTAAAATCTCTTTATATTTTGTTAATTTCTGTAATTCAAGCTTTGCTAAAAGATTTTTAGCCTCCTGTTTTTTCTCTTTAATAAAATCATCATAGCAATTTTCAAAAGTTTTATTTGAGCCTTTTTTATATGCACCATTAATTCCATAGGGAATTAACTGCTCACCATAGTTTTTTATAAAAGATGCTAATTCTGATTTATTATAGTCATTTTGAAAAAGATAATAGATAAAAAATGCTCCATAAAGGTAATATAATCCACCATAAGGGTATATTGTTGTGATGTTTGATATCTCTGCAAGAGAGAAATTATGATGAAGAATTGATGTTCTAAACATCATTTGGTAATATGGGGAGTTAACTCTTCCTCTACCTGTTAGTTGAGATTCAAAATATACAGCAATTCCCTCAATAATCCATTTGGGAAGAAGTTGACTAGGTGTTACAGTTGGTCCCAATATACTATTAATAAATTTATGAATTGCTCCCATTGATGTCAGATGAACAGTATGTGTATACTCATGAACTAATAATGAGAATAACCAATCTGAGTAGTATCCAAGCTCTGAATCTGTTTCTGGTGGGTATGGATATAGATGTATTAGTGGAAATGGTAAAAGTCTGGCAAAACCATTTGAATCATCAACTGTATCTGATATTACAACTCTTGTTTTTGGTGGAGTATTTTTAAGATATTTTATTAATAGTTTGTGAGCTGCCTCTAAATCTTCAATAGCTTTTTGAGCCATTAATTCAAAATCACTCTCATAAGAGAGTTTAAAATTTTTTGACTCTATAGTTTTCCACTCTCCAAATAGAGGATTTTGAATTAGAGATATTAAAATTATTATGTAGAATATTTTTTTTATCATAAAAACTCACCAATAGAGTTTTTTATCATATTATAGATGTTTCTGCAATCTGAATATATAATTTGGGTAATTTTTGTACTAAAAATTAATCAAAAGAGTCTATTTTTAGCTCCATTTTTTTATCAAAATCTGTTTCAGAACTATCAGATGATATTAAATCTGATATTAAATTAGTTTCATTATTAATACTATTTTTGTCTGTTAAAAAATTATCATCTAAAATTGATGATTTATAGCTATTATCTGATGAGATCTCTAAAGCAGAGTTTTTATGAAAGCTATTTTTTTCTAAAGATTTACTATCTTTATTATTTAAATCACTAAAAACTTGATGTTTTTCAGTATATTTTTTTATAAGCTCTAATATATTTGTTGGTTTAGAGCCTGTTTTTATTGAGATATTGAAAGATAAAATCTCAAACTCCTCATAATTATAATCATTAAAGGAGTCTAATGTTGCCTCCTCTAAAATATACTCTAACTCATCCTCATATCTTGTTATTGATTGAATCCACTCTAAAACCCTGAATAGTAAAATTGTTTTGGAGAAATTAGAGTTTTTATAAAGTGATTTTGTTTCAATTTTTATACTATATTGATTTCCTTGAAAAATAAACTCCTCTTCTAATTTAATATACTCTCCAAGTTGATTAGAATCACTATCTCTTATAAGATCAAAATAGACATAAGAGTTACTATTTGCCTCATTAATCTGTTTTACAACTCTATTTTTTAAAGCCTTCATTCCCTTTGAAGAGAAATTTTTAAGTTGATTAAAATCGATTGTTTCAGAAACTAAATCATCAATCTCATACTCTAAATATGAGATGAAATCCTCGATTCCTGTTTTTTTAATCTCTGTCTCAACAAATAAAACTATTTTTATTGGATCATAATTTTCATCCTCTTCATTATAATTATCTTCATCTTCATCTTCTTCATCTTCTTCATCCTCTAAACCACTATTTTCTACTAATACTTCGCTATCTTCAGAGTTTTCCATTAACAAATGATCTAAACTCCCATTAAAATCTGTTGTAAAAGCTTCTGATGTATCAAAAATATCATCATGAATTTGAAATATTGATAACTTTACAATAGTGTTATCAATATTAGAATCCTCTTCAGAACTCTCCTCATTATATTGAGTCTGTTTGTAACTATTTTTCTCTACTACTAAAGATGGCTCTGTTTTTGTATAAATATTTTTTTTCTTTTTAAGAATCATAAAAAAAACAGGAATTTCAATAAGTGTAAATAGTAAAATAAAGATAATTACAATTGTCATTTAAACCTCTTTTATATAACAAAGTTTCATAATAGTATCAAAAATCTCTCTAATATTTCAAGAATTAAAAAAAATATTATAAATCTTTTTTATAATTAATTTAAGAAACCATTTTTAATAGATTTTTATTTATTTTTTAAGCTTTAAATAAAAAGATATTGTTTTTAATTTATGATTAAATTTATAGTTAACATTTTGTGATTTTTTACCGAAATATAAATAATTAATTTGTTAATTTTTATCTTAATTTGATAAAAAATATTTTTTTGGAGGTAAAATGAGATTCACATTAAACAAAAAAATAGCATTTGTTGTTGCTATTGTTTTAATTGCTACATTTATTCAGATGTTTTATACTCTAAACTATCAGTATAATGACCTAATGAATAACAAAAAATCTCAATTAAAAGAGTTGGTAGATAATGCCTATAGTATTTTAGTTTATTATAATGAGCTTTCAGAAAAATCTCAATTAACCAAAAAAGAGAGTCAAGAGAAGGCAAAAGAGATAATTAGAAAAATGAGATATGGTAAAGATGGCTACTATTGGATTGATAATGATAAATATATTTTACAAGTTCTACCTCCAGATATAACTAAAGAGGGTATGAATAGAGAGAATTTAGAGGATAATCATGGGAAAAAAATGGTAAAAGAGCTTGTTGATGGTGCAGTAAAAGATGGTGAAACCTATGTAACATATCATTTTAGAAGATTAGGTAGTGAAATACCATACCCTAAACTTGGATATACAAAATATTTTAAAGAGTGGGGATATGTTATTGGAACAGGATTTTATATTGATGATGTTGATGAGTATTACTCACAAAATCGTAATAAATTATTAATATTCTTTTTTGCATTAATTACTGTTGTATTTTTCATATACTTGTGGATTGCATTAGGAATAAATAGGATTATTAAATCACTTAAAACTGAAACAACAGAGATTATAAATGCAATTTTAGATGGAAATTTAACAAAAAGAGGAGATTCAAATAGGATTAATTTTGAATTTAAATCTATTATTGATGGAATAAATCAACTCTCTGAAGCCTTTATTAAACCAATAAATTTAACATCTACCTATTTAGATAAAATCTCAAGAGGAGATATTCCTCCAAAAATAACAGATGATTATAAAGGGGATTTTAATGAGATTAAAAATAATCTTAATAGTTTGATTGATGCCAACAAAACAATCACAGAGATTGCTCAAAAAATATCTGAAGGAGATTTCTCTATTAATATTCAAGAGCGTTCAGGAGAGGATAAACTATTAATCTCTTTAAGAAAAAGCATTCAGACAATAAAATCTGTTGAAAACTCAATTAATCAAACAATTAGTGAGATTCAAAAAGGTAATCTTTCGTTTAGAACTGACTTATCTATTTTTTTGGGTGGGTGGAAAAATCTTTTAACATCTTTAAATAGCCTCACTGATACTTTTGTGAAGCCAATTAAAACAACATCAGAGTATATCAATAGAATATCTAAAGGTGATATTCCTGAGCCAATAAAAGAGGAGTATAAAGGGGATTTTAATGGAATTAAAGAGAGTATT
>JAFGXH010000323.1 GCA_016936735.1 bacterium | reverse complement strand
CCCTCGCCCTTCGGGAGAGGGGTTGGGGTGAGGGGCTAATAGGATTTAGGGTGTGGGTTATTAATAAAATAAACAATAAATTATTGACAAAAATAATTTAAAAATTTATACTATAATCAGGTTTTTCATTAAAAAACTTATAATTTTGCAAATTTAATTCATAATATTTTATGGAGGTAGTAATGAACAGTTTAGATTTTGAAAAAATAACCTCTTACACAGAGGCATCAATGAAAGAGAGAGGTGAATATTTTGGAGAGGCTGAAAAGAATCAAATGAAAGCTTTAAGAGAGGCGGCTAATATTTGTATTGCAGAAAAATCAAAAGAGGGCAATTTAATTTCAGAAATCTCAGTTACAAAAACAGATATATCAGAATTATTAAAAAGAATCTATATTATATCTGCTAAATTACTTAAAGATTTAGAATTAGATGGAAATTATTCTAGTAAATCTACTTTTTTTAAAGGTTCAGAACCATCAAATTTTAAAAAATCTTCAAATAAAGCTTTTGAATTTATTAATAATTGTTATGATGATATTAAAGCATTAGAGGAAAACAGTGTTATATTTGCCTATAAAGATTCAATCAATTCATTAAAAATAGAGGTTGATAAAATCTCAATTGATAAAAAAGAGAATTTATATTCAAAAAAATCATTTACTTCAGCTAAAAACTCCTCTTATAAAAAATGGTATGAGGAGTTTTTATTACTTAAGGCTATGATTAGAGTTGTTGTTTTAAAACATAAATTAAATATTAAAGATTTTATTAATGAGTTTAAAACTACAAAAAAAGCAAAAGATGATAAAAAAAATAGTGTTCAAAAAACTGATAAACTTTTATCAACAACTATAAATCAAAATGAATAAAAACACTGTTTTTTCTCTGTTAGACAAGTCGAAATGAATAAATAGAGTGTTTTTTCTCTGTTAGACAACTCGAAATGAATAAATAGAGTGATTTTTCTATGTTAGACAACTCGAAATGAATAAATAGACTGTTTTTTCTATGTTAGACAACTCGAAATGAATAAAAACACTAATTTTTCTATGTTAGACAACTCGAAATGAATAAAAACACTGTTTTTTCTCTGTTAGACAACTCGAAATGAATAAAATCACTGTTTTTTCTACGTTACACAAGTTGTAATGAACAAAAACAGTTATAAAAACTTAAAATAGTTAAAAAAATGAAAAATATGAGCTTTAAAAGAGTAGAAATAAAAAATTTTATCTCTATATATATGAATTCAAGGGTATTACTATTTTTTATTCTCTATTTTAGCTCCTCAAATTTATATAAATCTTTCTCTATTCCATTTAGAATAGATTCAACTTTTGATTGAATAAACTTTTGAACTCTTTTTAAATCCTCAGAAGTTCCCTTTTTAGATAAAACTTTTTTCTTTATAAGAGATATCTCTCTTGCCTCCTTAATACTATTTTTTATTAATTTCTGTTTAAAAAATGTTGCTTTCACCGATTTTCCATTATCTTTTCTTGTAAAAACTAATACAATCTCTTGTGGATTTTTTGAAAGAGTCTCATCAACTACTAAATCCATCTCATTTATCTCATCTCTACCATAAAAATTTCTTGCTCCAGTTATATAACTTGCAATATCAAGCATATCATTGGCTTGAGAACCTGTTACTTTAATATCACCTCTAATAGGAGTTGAATCTGGATATAGGATTTTTAAAGCCTTTTGAGTCATTAAAAATCCAGATGCTGCACCTGCACAAATATGACCTGTGTATTTTCCAATATCATCTAATGTTATTGTGAACTCGTCATCATCTTTTAGGGTTCCTGTTAGATATGCAAGAGGATCTTTAATTTTTATCACCCCAGCTTTTTCATAAATTTTTGTGTCCCAATTTGTGTTTCCTAAAAGTAAAAAATTTAAAAACATAGATAAAACAATAGTTTTCATTAAAACCTCCACTCTTTCACTTTTTGTTGTTCATCCCATAATTTTTTATAAAGAGAGTTATTTTTTATCAAATCATTATGTTTTCCCTCCTCAACAATCTCACCTTTATCAATTACGACAATTTTATCAGCTCTTTTGATAGTATTTAATCGATGTGCAACAACAATAACAGTTTTCTCTTTCACTAAATTATCAATTGCTTGTTGAATATATAACTCATTTTCAGGATCAAGTGATGCTGTTGCTTCATCAAGTAATATTATTGGAGCATTTTTAAGAATTGCTCGTGCAATAGATATTCTCTGTTTTTCACCACCAGAAAGTGTATTTCCACTCTCTCCAACAACTGTTTGATAACCATTGGCTAAAAGAGAGATAAAATCATGGCAATTTGCTATTTTAGCAGCCTCCAAAATCTCCTGTTCTGTTGCATCCTCTTTTCCAACTCTTATGTTATTATATATTGTATCATTAAAAAGATAGACATCTTGAAAAACAATTGATATTTTTGATAAAAGGTTATCAATTTTTAAAGACTTTATATCTTTTTTACCTATAAAAATCTCTCCACTATCAACATCCCAAAATCTGGCAATAACTCTTGTTAAAGTTGTTTTTCCAGAACCAGATGGACCAACAAAAGCTGTAAATGAGTTTGTAGGTATTGAAAGAGAGATATTTTTTAAAACTTTCACACTATTATAACTAAAATCAACATCTCTAAAATCAATAGTAAAATCACTATCCAACTCCTGTTCACCATCTTTTAATAACTCTATTTTTCTAAGTTTTTCAACTCTTTCAACACCTAATTGCATATAATTTAATTCTGCTAAAAACATTAACGCATGAATTAGTGGTTCATAAACTCTTCCACCAATAACAAGAAACATTATATAAAATGGAAGAGATAACTCCCCTGCAAAAAGAAAACTCATTCCAAAAAGAGTAATAAGAATAAGTCCAGAGTTTAAAACAGATGAGGCTAAAATCATTGTTGGTCCTGAACCTGCCTCTAATTTAATACTATCACTTTTTAATTTTCTAAAAGCATGTTCTAATCGTTCAAATCTTACATCTGATAAATTAAATGCTTTAATAATTTTTATTCCTTGAATATACTCAATCATTCTTGAGGATGCTTCAATTTTAGTTTTTTGATGTTTTATTCCAGCTTTTCTTATTATAAAATATGATAATTTTGATAATGGCCAAGCTAATGGAATAACTAAAGTTGCAATAAGAGCCAATTTCCAATTAAAAAACATAAGAGATATTAATGCAACTAAAGGCATTGTTATGGCACCTGCAAATTGTGGTAATAGATGTGTTACAAGAGTCTCAATATTTGCATAATCATTTACAATATATGCACCAATATCACCAGGATCTTTACTATTATAAAATCCCATTGGTAGTTTACGAAGATGCGATACAATATTTAATCTTCCATCTGAACATATCTCATAACCATCTTTATAAGAGGCAAAAAATGATTTAACATTTGCAAAAACTAGTAAAACTAATGTTATAAATAATCCAATACATGAAAAAATAGTTGCATTTAGATTAAATGGAGTATTTGGATTCTGTAATGGTTCAAATATTAACCAAATAATCATTATTGTAAATCCATATGGAGCACCTCTTAAAAGATACTCTATCATTGTCCAAATTATCATTGGGCGTAATCTTTTCGGTTCTCCTAAAGTAGCAGAGTTTAATACATCCATAAATTTCATAACTATCTTCCTCCAATAACCCACTCTCTTGATTGTGAATACAATTCCCACATATGCCTATAAACTCCTCCATTCATTGTTACTAAATCCTCATGTTTTCCCTTTTCAACAATTTGACCATTATTAATAACAAGAATTTGATCAGCTGTTGTTATTGTACTAAGACGATGAGCAACAATTATAACTGTTTTTCCTTTTATAAGATGTGATATTGCATGAACTATTTTTCCTTCGTTTTCTGGATCTGCATAGGCTGTTGCCTCATCTAAAAGAAGAATTGGTGAATTTTTTAAAATTGCTCTTGCTAAAGAGACTCTTTGTTGCTCACCACCTGAAAGATAGGTTCCTCCCTCTCCAACTAATGTTTTATATCCATTAGGAAGTTTTTCTATAAACTCATGACATTGTGCAGTTTTTGCAGCAGAAATAACATCATCAAATGATACATCTTTGTTTCCCATTCTTATATTCTCCTCTATTGTATCAAAAAATAGAGTGTTCTCCTGAAAAACAAAAGATATATTATCCATTAACTCTTTTGATGATATACTCTTAATAGATCTATCTCCAATTAATATATCTCCACTTTGAATATCCCAAAATCTTGCAATTAACATTGCAATTGTTGATTTTCCAGAACCAGAGGGACCAACAAGGGCTGTAATAGTTCCTGTAAATGCCTCAAAAGAGATTTTTTTTAATATTGGAGTTTTTTCATAAGAGAACTCTACATCTTTAAAAATAATAGATGAGTTCTTAATCTTTTTTGAATTAGATGGTTCTATAATCTCTTCCATATTAAGAATATCATCAATTAAACCTATTCCAACGCTATTTTGCATCATAAAACTACTCATCCACATCAATTTCATTAGTGGAAAAAATATACCCCCACCTAAAATTAAGAAAAATAGTAGTTTAGGGATATATTCAGAATAGGAATTACTATTTATCAGCAAATATATTGACACAGGGATTAAAAAAAGAAGTATTGATGAAAGTATTGTATAGTATCCAACATAAATAGGTGCATACTGTTTTGTTACATCTATTGATAAATCTTTATACTCTTTTATATCACTATTTAATTTTTGAAAAGCCTCTCTTGATTTACTAAAAATTTTTACAATAGCAACTCCTTTAATATACTCAACAATAGACCCATTCATTTTTCCTAAAACATGCTGATATTTTTTATAAAGTTTTTTATTTTTTTCAGTCAACATCATAAATGATTGAAAAATAATCGCAATAAAAAAAACAGATAAGACAACAATAGCTAAGTGCCAATCTGTATAAAACATGTAGATAATTAATAGAATAGGAAATAGTATTGCCGATGTTATATCAGGAATATGATGTGCAATAAATAGTTCAACCCTTTCAACATCCTCTGACATAACCTTTTTTATTTGACCAGAGCTTTTATTACTAAAAAAACCAAGAGGTAGTTTTACTAATTTTTTAGATATTAAAACTCTAAGTTCATATAAAATATTGAATGCTGCAATATGAGATAACATCATTGAGGCATATAATAAGATTCCAAATAGTAAAACTCCAGCTAAAGCAACATATCCCCAAAACCATATATATTCTCTATTTATTAAATTTGGCTCAGAAGCATTTTTTGCTAACTCTACAAGAATTTTATAAATTGATACAAATGGAACAAATTGAGCAATAGTACTCAAAATTGCCAATATCATTGAAAAAATAAGCCACCATTTTTTTGTTCCAGCAATCTGAATAAGCCTTAATAGACTATTTTTTTTCATAACACCCTTCATAAAAAAAAATAGGGGTGTTTTTTCAACACCCCCCAATTAAAAAATAGTTGTAAATATGAAAATACAACATTAAAAATTTTAAAACTCCCTTAATGTTTTACACCAACTATCAATCCTCCCATCGCTTAAATGATCTTGATTCTCAATATCTATTGCCAAACCAACAAAAAAACCATCAATAACAGATAGTGATTCTGCAAAACTATATCCCTCTGTTGATGTTTTACCAACAACTTTAGCCCCTTTTTTTGTTATAACATCATAAACGGTTCTCATGCCATCAACAAAAGATGTTGAGTAGCTCTCTTGATCACCTAAACCAAAAATTGCAATGGTTTTTTCTGAAAAATCAACTTTTTTTAAATCCTCAAGAATATCCTCCCAATCACTTTGCAAATCACCAATTCCCCAAGTTGAGAGACCAAACACAACCGAATTAGCATCTTTAATTTTCTCTAAAACAGATTTCCCAGAGATATCATAAGCAGGTATATCAAGTTTTTTAGCAATAGACTCCCCTACTACTCTTGTGTTTCCTGTTGTTGAACCCCAAAAAAGTGCATCCCATTTCATATCTTCTCCTTAAAAACAGAACTATTAAAAAAACTATCTAAAAATTCACTTGTGATAAACTTTTTATTTTAAAATTTTTATAGTGCTAAAAATATTTTATCCTTCTCTCTTAATTTTAAATATCTTTCACACTCCAATCTCCTATCATATCCCAACATAATCCCCAATATAAAATCCTCTTCAGGTGTGAACTCATTTAGAGATTTTTTTCCAATAGAGAGAATAACATCTAAACATATCACATCACCTAAAAAAAGATTACAATTATCCCCTTTACTATCAAATACAAGATAGTTAATTGCCGATTTTTCAACTGTTTTTATAACACTATCTCTAAATTTTTTGTTGAATGTATAGAGAATTAAAGATCTAACTCCCTTTTTATACTCATATATATGATGTTGTAATATATCCATAATCACCTCATTATAAAATATTGTTTTAAAAATCTACAATCAAAAAAAAGCAAAATTTGTAAATCTCTTTTTAATAGAACAATCTTTTTTTAATAAAAACTCATACTAACTTATACATGAAAATGAAAATCATTTTCAGTTTATTGATATAATATATTTCATCACTTGTCAAGTATTTTTTGAAAATAGTATTGACAATCAATTTCATAAATGATAAAAGCTTATGAAAATGAAACTCATTTTCAATAACATTATTATATTATTTTTGTAGGAGGCTTTTATGAAACGTTTTGTATCTATTATGTTATTTATCTTTTTTCTACCTTTTTTTGGTTGTGGAGAGGAGAGTGAATCTGAAAAAAATCTTTGTGAAGAGATTGTTTGCCAAAATTGGCAAAGTTGTAACTCCGAAACTGGAGATTGTTTTTTAAAAGAGGGATTTTGTGAAGAGAGCTTAAATTGTGAAGATTCTCAAATCTGTAATTTAACAACTCATCAATGTGAGGCTGTTTTATGTGAAAATGGTGAAACTAGATGTACAGGAAGCTATTTATCAACTTGTAGTGCTAATAAGTGGAGTAACTATAATTGTGATAGTGAGGATTTAATATGTATTGTAGATAATGAGGGAGTTGCTAGTTGTGGAGAAGGAGAAGTTATAACTCCACTATGTAGAGTTATTGAGATTGATTTGCATGTAAGTAGTAGTTTTAAAGTAGATGTAATAAACTATACAGCAACAACAAATAATGATAGATGTGATTTTATTTTTGCAAAATCGGGTTCAGGACCAATGATTGCTCTTTGTGATGGCATATCTGCAAGAGATAATGGAAATGAACAAACATTTATTGAGTTAGTTAAGGCTCCAAATTTAGAGCATACTATTGATTCACCTCCAACTTATGTTATTGGTAGCTCTTGGAGAAGTGGTGGAACTGGTTCTACAGGATTTACAATGAGTAAAAATATCTATACTCTTAAAAGAGAGAATAACTCATATGCAAAAATGGAGGTTATAAGTGCAGTTGCAGGAAAGATAAAAATAAAACTTTTTTCAGACCCAAATTTTGGTAACAATCTAAATTGCCTTGATGAGTAGAGGTTTTAATGAATAAACTCATAATAACATTACTATTTTTTACAACACTCTCTATTTTTTCAAATAATCAAGAGAATATAGATGGTGATGCAGAAAATAATGAATATACAACAACAGTAACTGCCATAAAAAATGGGAAAAACAGTTTAACTACTCCCTATACAGTCTCAACTATATCTCAAAATCAGATATTTGATAAAACTCCAAATAGCATTGGAGAGATGATAAAAGAGACTCCAGGAGTCTCTATTTTGCCAAAGGGATTAATTATGATTAATCCGATTATAAGAGGATTAGGGGGAAGAAGAGTTTTAATGCTTATTGATGGAAATGTTGTTGACTCAAATAAAACAATGGGAGTTGTTGGATATTTTGTTAATCTTAATGATATTGAACAGATTGAGGTAATTAGAGGTCCAAGCTCTGTTTTATATGGAAGTGGAGCTTTAGGGGGAGTTATAAATATTGTATCTCAAAACCCATTTGAATCTAATTTAGGTTTTAGTGGTTATTTAGGTGGTGGCTATAGTTTTAATAATAGTGGCTATACAGGAAATTCAAAAATTCAATATAATGGAGGTGATTACTATATTTCACTATCAGGAAGATTTAGAGATGCAGACTCTTACTACTCTGGAGGCAATGATATTGTAAAATCAAGTTTTTATAGTGATAAAAACCTCTATTTTAAATCTGGCTTTAAAATTGATAATCACACTTTTTCACTTGATATTAGAGATTATCATGGGAATAATATTGGAAAAGCTTTTGATGATGAGGATTTTTCAAAAAAAAGAGAGATATATTTTCCTCAAGAGGAT
>JAFGXH010000322.1 GCA_016936735.1 bacterium | reverse complement strand
TCATAATTCATAATTCATAATTCATAATTCAAATTATATATGTCTAAAAAAATTAAAATTCTTTTAATCGAGGACGAGGAAGCCTTGGTTGAAGTTCTTAGCACAAAACTTGATAGGGAGGGCTATGAGGTTAAAGTTGGTTTTGATGGTGAAGAGGGGTATGCCATGATAGCAGACTTCCAACCAGATATGATATTGCTTGATATTGTAATGCCAAAAATGGATGGTTATGATGTGTTAGAAAAAATGAAAGAGGAAAATATAAAAATACCAGTAATTATTATTTCAAATTCTGGTCAACCAGTAGAGATTGAGAAAACAAAACAACTTGGAGCAATTGACCATCTTATTAAGACTCAATTTAATCCAACTGATGTTATAACGATGATTGAAAGATATTTGGATAAAATAAAACAAAGAGAAGAAAATCCAAATGCGACAGAGGAAGAACAAAAAGAAGCAGAACCAGAAGTTCAGCTACCAAAATTAGAAGACCCAAATGCAAATAAGCTAGGAATAAATGTCTTACTAGTAGAGGATGATAGCTTTCTGCGCGATATTTCTAGTAGAAAATTAACAAAAGAAGGTTTCACCGTTTTTGAAGCAGTTGATGGAGAGCAGGCAGTACTAGGGGCATCACAAGTAAAACCAGATATAATTTTGTTAGATATAATTTTACCTGTATATGATGGTTTTCAAATTTTAGAAAAGATTAGAGCAAACCCAAATCCTGAAGTGTCAAAAACTCCTATCATTATGCTTTCAAACTTAGGTCAGGATAATGATATTAAAAGAGCCATGGAGATGGGAGCTAATGATTATTTAGTGAAGGCTCATTTCACTACAGAGGAAATTGTTGAAAAGATTAAGAGTCATTTAGGGAAGTAAGAGAGAACATATTTTAAGATAAAAAATAGGTATAGAGTTAAATCTATACCTATTTTTTTGTTATTTCGGACTGGCTCGCTTGTGAGCGATGTCTCCCGTAGTCACGAGGTGGCGTAAACGGGGCGATCCTAAATCCAGAAAAAATATTGTCCTGTTTGATTTAAAAAGTTTTGTAAAGATTTTTTATGTACTTTTTAGAAAAGTACCAAAATCGTTCTCAGAAAAAAATTAGAATAGTTTTTATTATGACAATTCACTCAAAAAATCCCAAACTCCCCGCCAAAAGGGCGGCTCAAACATGGGAATTTTTTGGCGAATTTCATAATAAAATTTATTTATTCTAATTTTTTCAATGTTCACAGTAATGTTTAGAGATAAAAAGTTATATTAGAGCAGTAAAGTGATTTGATTTTTGGGCTGAAAAGGGCTAAAGTATTTAGTATATGAATGATATAAAAAATGATAAAAACAATTTAAGTGATGATGCTGCGAGGTTAAGGGAAAGACTATCTAAATCTTCATCAAACCCGATTGATGATGTTGTTGGTATGATGCTAAAAAGTGATGCTAAGTCATGTAAGTTGGCTAGTGCTAGGCTAAGTCAGTTGGAGGAATCCGCCAAAAGTTCCTCCGGAACGGCGGATGAATCACTCCCACGTGATTCAAAAGAGGAAAAAGAAAGTAGAAAGTAGCTTTAACTATTAGCGGGCCTTGCCTCGCCAAAGCAAACATTTATAATAGACTAGGTAAATAAAACAAGATTAACATGAAGAAAAAGACGAATAAAATAGAGCTCCTCGCGCCGGCGGGAAATATTACTAAAATGAGAACGGCTTTTTTGTTTGGGGCTGATGCTGTTTATGCTGGAATTCCTGATTTTTCCTTGCGTGTTAGAATTAATGATTTTTCTCTTGATACTATAGCTGAGGGGACTGAATATGCTCATTCTTTGGGTAAAAAAATGTACATTACAGTAAATATTTTTGCTCATAACGAGCATGTTGATAGGTTGCCAGAATATATAAAAAAATTAAAAAAAATAGATAAATTATATGGAAACTCTTATTGACATTAAAAAAAATGTGCTTATTATAAGCTACGTACAAAAGTTTAGCGTTGGAGGATAAGTTATGGGCAAAATTATTGGTATTGACCTTGGAACAACAAACTCAGTTGTCTCTATTATGGAGGGAAGTGAGCCTAAAGTTATTGCGAATGAAGAGGGTGGCAGAACTACACCAAGTATTGTTGCTTTTACTGGTGATGAGATATTAGTTGGTCAAACAGCAAAAAATCAAGCTGTTACAAATCCAGAGAGAACAGTTCACTCAATCAAACGCTTTATTGGTATGAAGTTTGATGAATTAGCTAATGAGATTAAACATGTTTCCTATAAAGTAGTTCCAAGTGGAAACCAAGATTGTCGTGTTGATATTGATGGAAAAGCATTCTCTCCAGAGGAGATTAGTGCTCAAATATTAAAAAAATTAAAAGCATCTGCAGAGGCATATTTAGGACAGGCTGTAACAGAGGCTGTTATAACAGTTCCTGCATATTTTAATGATGCTCAACGTCAAGCAACAAAAGATGCTGGAAAAATTGCTGGATTGGATGTTAAAAGAATTATCAATGAACCAACTGCAGCAGCTCTTGCATATGGTCTTGATAAAAAAAGAGAAGAGGTTATTGCTGTGTATGACTTTGGTGGTGGTACATTTGATATCTCTATTCTTGAGGTTGGTGAAAATGTTGTTGAGGTTATCTCAACAAATGGTGATACACATCTTGGTGGTAATGATATTGATAATCTATTAATTAGATATCTTATTGATGAGTTTAAAAATGATACAAAAATAGATTTATCAAGAGATAAAATGGCTCTTCAACGTTTAAAAGAGGCTGCTGAAAAAGCAAAAATAGAGCTTTCTGGAAAAATGGAGACAACAATCAATATCCCATTTATTACAGCAGATGCTACTGGTGCAAAACATATGAATATTCGTCTATCTCGTGCAAAATTTGAGGCACTTATTCTTGATATTGTTGAGAAAACATTAGAGCCTTGTAAACTTGCTTTAAGAGATGCGAAAAAAACTGTTGATCAAATTAATGAGGTTCTTCTTGTTGGTGGTTCAACACGTATTCCTCTTGTTCAGGATAAAGTTAAAACATTTTTTAGAAAAGAACCAAACCGTTCAGTTAACCCAGATGAGGTTGTATCTTTAGGTGCAGCTGTTCAGGGTGGTGTTTTAATGGGTGATGTTAAAGATATTCTTCTTCTTGATGTAACTCCTCTTTCATTAGGAATTGAGACTCTTGGTGGTGTTGCAACAAAATTGATTGAAAGAAATACAACTATCCCAACTAAAAAATCTCAGATATTCTCAACTGCTGCAGATAACCAACCATCTGTTGAGATTCATGTTCTTCAGGGTGAAAGAGAGATGGCAGGTGATAATACAACTCTTGGCCGTTTTACTCTTGATGGTATTCCACCAGCACCAAGAGGAGTTCCACAAATTGAGGTAACATTTGATATTGATGCTAATGGTATTGTTCATGTATCTGCTAAAGATATGGGAACAGGAAAAGAGCAAAAAATCACTATTCAATCCTCAAGTGGTTTATCAAAAGATGAGATTAACAAAATTGTTAATGAAGCAAAAAGACATGAAAGTGAAGATAAAGAGAAACGTGATAAAATTGAGGAGCGTAATAAATTAGACTCTTTAATTTATACAACAGAGAAATCTCTTGCAGATAATAAAGATAAAGTTGATTCAACTCTTAAATCTGATATTGAATCAGAGATTTCAAAAGCAAAAGAGGTTTTAAAAGGTGATAATCTTCAAGCATATAAAGATGCCTATGAGTCATTAATGAAAAAATCTCATAAACTTGCAGAGTTGATATATAAAAATGCAGGTGGTGCTGAACAACAACCTCATCAAGAGCAACAAGAGGCTCCAAAGTCTGAAGATGATGTTATTGATGCAGAGTTTGAAGTTAAAGATTAATTATTATTAATAATTAATCAAAAATATGTTATAACTTCAGTGGGTTTTAACCCACTGTTCATTAATTAATATATCTAAAAAAGGGGATTTTAATCCCCTTTTTTTTTACTCAAAAGAGAACTCAATAGGGATAGAGCCATTTTTTACCTCTCCCTGTTTTGGAAACTGAATTTTTTGAAAAACAGATATAACACAGAAATTTAAACTATCCTCTTTATCCCTATAGTTAGAGTCCTCTATTACTACTTTATGAACTTTACCATCTGGATATATTTGATATGATATATTAATTTGAGCTGGAATATCTGTTTTATTACTAAACTCTTTAAAAAAACAGTTTGTAATCTCTGGAAGATATTTTTTTATTGTATCTTTAAAAGAGATTGTCTCATTTTTTTGTTCTGAACTGTTTTTAAAAGAGTGTGATACTGTTATATTATTACTTTTTCTATTCTCAGAAAACACTTTATCATACTCTATTTTTTTTAACTCCTCTTTATCTCGTAACTCTGCATTAATTGTTGTGTGGTCTATAGGAGAGATTTTCTCTTTAAAAACAGTTTTTTTATCTTTGTGTGAAATTATAACAATATAGGTTTTATCTCCATCTAAAGCCATTTTTTTAGGAGTTTTACCAATATTTTTTCCATTCAGATTTATTGTTGCTCCTGTAGGAGTTGATTTAAAATCAACTCTAGATTTTTTTCTTACTAAAGTAAAGCTATAACTATTTTTCTTATTTGAAAGTTTTTGAGTAACTGTTATATATCCAAATTTTTTAAGTGTTAATTTTGCTGACTTTGGTATCTTTTTTTTGAATGGGGTTTTTCCCATAACTTTACCATTAATTATTACTGTTACACCTTTTGGTATTGTCTCAATTGAGACCTCTTTTAACTCTTTTCCAAATAGATTCATTGTGAAAATTATAAAAAAAATGGTAAAAAATGAAAATCTCATAAAACCTCAACAAAATAAAGGGTTTATTTTATAAAAATATACTCTTTTATGCAATTTTTTATTTATTAATAGTTAATTTTTAAAAAATATTTAATTTTTACTTTTTTTACTCTTTCTAAAAGATATAAAGAAATAGTAGGTATGAATTTAAGGTTACTTGATTATTAAGAAAAATCTACCCCAAAAATAAATGATAAATCAGAATTAAATTTAGGTTTATATAAAAAAATCCGTAAATGTATTGTTTTATTATAAAAATAGTTTTAAAATGAGTAGACTGTTTTTATATTTTTAGGAGATTTATGGATAGTTCTTTTGAAACACTTATTGAAGAGATGATTACACAACAGGAGAGTAAAGTCTTGAGAATTGCAAGAGAGATTCAACCAAATTTAACTAGTGATGATATTTTAAATCCTCAAGATTTTCCCTCAATTAAATTTGATCCCATTTTTAATTATGAGGATGGAATTTTAACTGGAATGAAGGCAGTTTTAATCGCTTTAAGAAGAGAGTTAAAATCTTAAAGATAACTATTCAGTGGAAATCGGTTTTGGTTGTTTAAAAGAACCCCCACCCTAAATCCCTCCCCAATACTTGGAGAGGGACTTAAAGATATTATGATTTATTATTATAAAAAATAATTAAAT
>JAFGXH010000039.1 GCA_016936735.1 bacterium | reverse complement strand
TATATGAAAAAATTATATAATTATAAAAAATATATAAAAAAAATATAAAATCCTTGATTTATCTATTTTTTTATCTAATAATATTATTATTGATTTTGTAAACATTCTATTTTGGAGGGAAGATGTCTTTTATTAATTGGGAATCAGAAAAATATTCTGTAAGTAATGATGTAATGGATAAGCAACATATGCAACTTGTTGATATGATTAATCAGTTTCATGATTTTTTAAATCAAGGAGAATCAAAGGATGCTTTAAAAATAATTTTAGGAAAATTAAGAACCTATGCAGACACACATTTTAAAGCAGAGGAGGGCTTGCTTGGAAAATATGAGTATCCTGAGGCGGAGTCTCATAAAAAATTACATGAATATTATATTACACGTCTTGGAGAGTTTGAAAAAGCTATGGAAAAAGCCCCTTGCACATCAGATGTAATGTTTTTTATGAAAGATTGGCTTTTAGAACATATTGAAAAAGAGGATAAAAAATATTCAGAGTTTTTAAAAACTAAATAGTGGTATTTTTAGATCTATTTTTAATTTTTTTATTGACAATCAAGGATTTATATTTGAAAATAGTCTGTATGAATCTATATTTTGGTTATTAATGATTGTAAAAAAATTGAGATTTAGACTATTTATATCAATGGTGCTATTAACAATCATAACATCTATTTTTTTCATAATTGTCTCATTAGATAAAACATCATCAATAGTTGAAAAAGAGTCTTTAGAGAAATTTAGATTTACACTCTATTTTTACTCCTCAACATTTGAAAAAGAGATTTATAAAACACAAGAGGCTGTAAAAGCAATAAAATCTTTTATTGAAAGCTCTTTTATCATTGAAAATAGTAAAGATAAAAACTATATGGAAAATTACTCCACTAGAGTAATGGGAAGTTTTTTATCTATAGCTAAAAGTATGAAACTCTTTGATATATATCTATACTTTAATCCATTAATTTATGATGCTGGACAGCTCTGTTACTATAATAAAAATCTTGATGGAATTTATGAAAAAGAGCCTCCTGTTTATGTTTCAAAAGCTGATTTAACATCAAAAGAGTGGTTATGGTACACAAAAGCAATTGAAAATGGAAGCTATTGGAGTGATCCATTTCCTTGGGAGAATTTCAATAATATAGATGTTATATCTCACACAAAATCTGTTATTATTGATGATAAATTGGTGGGGGTAGTTGGGATAGATTTCCCTTTTGAATATTTTAAAGAGTATTTTGAACATTTTAAACTATATGAGACAGGGGTATTTTTTATAATAAACTCTCAAAATAAGGTTGTTGTTCCAAAAAATTTCCCAAATATTGAACTTCCTATAAACAAACTTACAAAATTGAGAGAAAGTGATAGTAATTATGTTGATGCAACTCTTATTTATAATGATCTATCTATTGACAAGATAGTTTATAATGATAAAGAGTATTATTTAGCTTTTTACAAACTATCAAATAACTGGATAGTTGGAGCAATTGTCTCATCTGATGAGATTTTTGAACCTGTATCAATATTGAAAAAAAAATTCTTTATAATATTTTTTATTGTTGCTCTATTTGCTTTAATACTTTCAATAATTTTAAGTAAATCAATATCAGACCCAATTAGCAAACTATCAAATGATATTAAAAAATTCTCTTTAAATAATAAAAGTATAAAAATTGATAAATTTAATATCTATGAACTAGAGCAATTAAGCTCTGTTTTTCAAAATATGATGAGAGATATCATTATTCAGAGTGATAAATTAGAAAATATGAAAAATCACTTTTTTGAAATTCTTGATAGAATAGAGTCTATTATTATTACAATTGATAGTAATGAAAAAATCACTTTTATTAATAAAGGTGGAAAATATCTTTTAAAAAATAGAGATAACAACTTATTAAATGAAGAGATCTATAATAGAGTGGAGTTTTTTGAAAAGTATAAAAAAGAGATAATATATGTTTTAAAAAATGGAAAAATAGTTGAGTTAAATAGAGAGTATTTTTTAGATAAATACTTCTCTATTCAATTTTTACCATTGAAAAGTGATGGTGGTGTTATTATCAAAGCAGATGATATAACAGAGTTTCTTAAAATAGAGAAGGAGCTTCAACATTCACAAAAAATGGACACAATTGGAAAACTAGCTGGTGGATTAGCACATGATTTTAAAAATGCAATAAATGGTATTATTGGAGTAATCTCCATAATGCATGATGAGTGGCAATATATTGAACCAGAGAATGATTTAAAAGATAAAATTGAGATTATTGAGTTTTCAACAAAAAGAGCAGAAGAGGTTGTTAAAAGATTACTATCCCTTTCAAGAAAAAAAGATATCACTTTAAAAGAGGTATCCATTAATCAGATTTTACTAAGAGCTACATCTATTGCAAAAAGTAGTTTTGATAAATCAATTAAAATCTCATTAAAGATAACTTCAAAAGAGTTAATGATTCTTGGAGATGAATCTGAGTTAGAACAGATGATTCTAAATCTATTGATAAATGCAGCTCATTCAATGACAATAATGAGAGAGTTTAAAAAGGATTGGGGTGGAGATTTATCAATATCTCTTAATTTAGTTTTAAAAGATGCAAAAGAGAATAGAGTTGTTAAAGATATTAATATATCTTCTAAAATAGAAAATATCCAAGATCAAAAAGAGATTTTAGATAATGAGAATACTGAGTTAGATAGTATTCAAAATAAGAGAAATCATATAACTCAGGAGAATTTAATAGATGGTAAAATAGAGAAAGAGAGAGTTGATTTTATTAATGGTAATGGAGAGGATTTTCAAAATATATTTAATGAGTTTTCAACAGGATTAAAAAGGCGTTATGCTCTTATAACAATTCAAGATAGTGGGATAGGGATATCTGAAAACTCTTTAGATTCTATATTTAACCCATATTTTACAACAAAAAAAGAGGGAGAGGGAACAGGATTGGGTTTATCAATGGTTTATAATATTGTTAAACAACATAATGGTTTTATAAAAGTTGATTCTCAATTAGGTATTGGTACTATATTTGATGTTTTTATACCATTAAAGGATTAAAGATGGAGTTTTTATTAAAATTTTATATTTAAATTAAAAGCGATTTGTTCTGATGTTACTTTTGTTATTATTGTTACAGAATCATTAACACAAATCTCTCGATTAACAATTGCCAATTTCTCTTCTATAATTTTATTGATTATTTCACGTTTATCTGATTCTGATTTATCTTGATTCTCCACTGTTTTACAATAAACAGGAAAAGCTATAATGAATAGGATAGAAATTAAAAAAAGTCTCATAAAAAAACCAACATATATATGATAGTTTATTCGGTTTTTTTCTAAAATTCAATAAAAAAAATATAACTATCTATATTTTTTATATTTTATTCATATAAAAATTGTTAAAATAGAGAAAAACTATGATTTTTAGCTATTTACACGATAATATCTGGATTTTTTTTTGAAATGTGATATATTTATCTGTTGTTATATTTTTTTATATTGTTGAGATCTATTTTATAAGGAGGATTTTATGTATCAATGCCCAAAATGTAACTCTCGACTTGATATTATTTTAAACAATGATATTAGAGTTGATAAATGTACTCAATGTGGAGGGATGTGGTTTGATAAAGGGGAGTTAGTAAAACTTTTAACAGGAGATGTTGATTTATCAACAGATGGTTCATCTGATAATGAGAGTTTTGAAATGAATAAAAAAGATGGTGAATGCCCTTTATGTAATGGTTCAATATTAGTAAAAGTTGAAAGTAATACATCTGAAAATGTGATAATTGATATGTGTAAAAGTTGTGGGGGTGTTTGGCTTGATAGAGGAGAGTTAACATCTCTTGTTCTTGGAAATAAAAAAGAGGCTCTATTAGAGTTATTAAAATAGATAATTAAAAAATATCTATTTGTAATTTTTAATAATCTAACTCATTTATAGGAGAGTCAGATGAGAAAAATATTAACCTTTTTACTATTATTTTATGGTGTAGGAATTATGGCAGCAATGATAAAAGTTCCAATTGAGACATTAACTCTTGATAATGGATTGAGAGTCTATCTTTCTAAAAATAGTGCAACACCAACTGTTGCTGTTGCTATGTATTATGATGTTGGTTCAAGAGATGAACTTGCAGGTAAAACAGGTTTTGCTCATCTTTTTGAACATATGATGTTTCAGGGTTCAAGAAATGTTGATAAAGCAGAACATTTTAAATATATAGAGAATAATGGTGGTCAGATGAATGGAACCACCTCTAGAGAAAGAACTAACTATTATGAGATATTACCATCAAATCAACTAGAGTTAGCCTTATGGTTAGAGGCTGATAGAATGGAATCTTTAATGGTTAACAACATAAATTTTGAAAATCAAAGAGCAGTTGTTAAAGAGGAGAAACTTAGTAGTTATGATAATAGACCTTATGGATTAATGTTTCCAACATTAGAGGGAATGGCTTATGAAAATCCTCAATACTCTCATCCTGTTATTGGTTCTGTTGAGGATTTAGATAATGCAAAAGTTGAGGATGCTCAAAAATTTTTCAAACAATACTATAATCCAAACAATGCTGTATTAGTTATTTGTGGTGATTTTGATTTAGAAAAAGCTAAATCTCTTGTAAAAAAATATTTTGGAAATATAAAAAATAGTGAAGAGAAAAAAAATGTTGTAGATTTCACTGAACCAAAACAGAAAGCAAAAAAATCTAAAAAGATTGAGGATAAATTAGCAAAACTTCCTGCATTAGCAATTGCATATAAGGCTCCAAGTGCATTAGAGGCAGACTTTTATGCTTTATCAATGTTAGAGACAATTCTATTTAACACCTCATCATCAAGACTTTATCAAAAATTGGTAAAAGAGAAAGAGTTAGCTTTATCAATTTCAGGAGGAATAAATCTTCAACGTGGTCCAAACCTTTTTTATATCTATTCAATAACAAAAAAAGGTAATGTTGATAAAGTTAAAAAAATCATTTATGATGAGATTGAGAAAATAAAAAAAGAGGGAATTAGTGATGATGAGTTAGCAAAAGCTAAAAATAGAGTAAAAACAGACTTTGTTTTTCAACTTCAATCTAACTTAAATAGAGCTTTACAAATTGGAACATATGCCCTCTATTTTAATAAACCTGAGTTAATTGAAACAGAGTATGAGTTATATGAAAAAGTAACAAAAGAGGATGTTAAAGAGGCTGTTAAAAAATATTTTGGAAAAGAGTCTATTAATGAACTTGAAGTTGTTGTGAAATAGGGGGAGATATGAGATATACTATTTTAGCTACTATTGCAACACTCCTTTTTTTAACTAGCTGTTCAACACAACAGGCAGTTTCTGTAAAAAAAGAGTTTTTGTTCTCAATTGAAACAGCAATTCCTGAGAGATCTATGGCAATTGCTGAGATTAGAAGGGAGGCATATTTTATTCTTTCTAAAACAAAACATGCAGCTCGTGTATCTTTTACACATACAAAAATGGATGGAAATGAGTTTTTAGTGTTTGAGAATGAACCAGATATTGGTGATTTCTCTCCAGAGGCTATAAACTCAACACAAAATGGCTTTGTAATGGATTTTAAAGTTAAAAGAGCAGATTCTGAACTCTCAAAACTCTCCACTTTAAAAATTATAAATGTTGCTGTTAAAGGCTCATCTATTGAGAGTGCTTTTTCTGAATTAATTAAAACATCAATTCCAAAATTCACAGAGAAAGAGAGTTATGAGTTTGCAAAAGGTAGATTACTTGTTGTTAATGTTAATAAAGTTGCCTATGAAGGGAATCAGGTTGTATTAGATTTTGATATCTCTTTAGAGATAGAGGAGATTAAAGCTTTAACTGAAAGAGATAGAGCAAACTTTTATGGTCAACTTGCAATTTCAAATATTCAGAAAAAACAGATTGATTTAGCATCAGAACAGGCACAAAAAGGGCTTGGAATATCTAAAGATTGTGATAAATGTCTCTATGCAAGAGCTCTTTTAACACAAAACTATGATGTTGTTCGTTCAACATATTTTTTAGAAGAGGCTATAAAAATAGAGAGTAAAAAACTAATTTATTATCAAATGCTTCAGAAAAACTATATTATCATGGGAAATAAAACAAAAGCATATGAGATGGAGGCTTTTATTATGCGTAATTTTCAAGCTGATGGATCGGTTTTTACTCCACAAAAGGCACCTATTGGAAAACCAATAGAGCGGATATCTTTACCAAAAATAGTAACAGAAAGCTTCAGTAATGGAGTGGAGTGTTCATCAATAAATCAGAAAAATCTACCAATATTTCATGTTTCAATTGGATTTAATTTTGGTAACTCAAATGCCCCAGAGGGAAAAATGGGGATTAATAAAATGATGTTTGACCTTTTAAATGAGGGTGCTGATGGAAAAACATCAAAAGAGATATCTGAGTTTATAGATAAAAATGGATTATACTACTGGACAACAGTTGTTGGAGACTACTCAATTGTTAACTGTTCATCATTAACAGAGAATGGAGAGCAATGTATTCAACTTTTAAAAATGATTATCCAAACACCTCAATTTTCAGACTCTGAGTTTAAGAAATTGAAAAAACAGGAGGTAGAGGCATATCAATTAAAAACATCTCAACCAGACTATCTTGCATCAAGAATGTTATATAGAATAGTTTATGGAGAGCATCCATATATGTATTATGATGCAACTCTTAAGACAATTAGTGGAATAACTCTTGATGATGTTAAAAACTACTACAATAGTTTTATGATACCTAAAAATAGTTATATTATTATTAATGGTGATTTTGATGAGAATCTCTATTCAAAACTTAAAGAGGCTTTTGGTTCTTGGAGTAAAGAGGGAACAGAGGTTAAATATGAGGGAAATAGAGTTAAACCTCAATCAAAAAGAGATGCAGTATATTTTATACATCGCCCAAACTCAATGCAGGCAACAATAAAATATGCAAATATAACAACAGCATATACAGATGATAGTTTTTCTCCTCTTTCACTTGGAAATGAGATTTTAGGTGGAGGAGCTAGTAGTAGATTATTCATGACTCTTAGAGAGAAAGAGGGTTTAACATATGGTGTTTATAGTGGTTTATCTGAAAAACGTGAAAGTGGAATATTCATTGTAAGTGCTCAAGTTAGAGCAGAGGTTACAGATAAAGCATTAGCCTCTCTTTTTAGAGAGTTAAATCTTATAGTGACAGATGGTGTTTCAGAGCAGGAGCTTTCTGATAAGAAAAAAACAGTAGCTGGAGAGTTTGCAATCTCATTAGAGAAGGGTTCTGCAATAAATGAGGAGCTTATTAAGCTTAAATTTTTTCAAAAAAGTGAAAAAGATTTAGAGAACTATTTTGCAGATTTAAATAAAATCAAAATAGGGGATGTAAAT
Organism: bacterium; assembly: GCA_016936735.1. GTDB lineage: Bacteria > UBP6 > JAFGXH01 > JAFGXH01 > JAFGXH01 > JAFGXH01. The sequence continues at coordinate 8,060 of JAFGXH010000039.1, read as the reverse complement.
AGCTCTATAAAAAGTTATATAGTCCCTGATAATGGTGTTATTGTTATTGTTGGAGATTATGATAAAATAGGTAAATCTCTTAATTTCTCTGTTCCTGTTGCTGTTTTTGATGAGAATTTTAAACCATTAAAAAAATAGTAGTAAAAGTTAATAAAAGCTATATCTATTTATCTTTTTTAGGTGTAGATTTTTCTATTAAATTTAAAATCTTAAATTCATACCTAATAGTAAGCAAAAAATATTTAAAAAAATAATGATTAAAGTTAGATAAATTGATCAAATAAATAAAAATATGCTTTAAATAATTGATTTTACAGATAAAATATATATTTTTTATAAGTTTTGTATTTGACTTTTTTTATCTTTTCTATATAATGTTACAGTTTACTCGTTTTCTAGTGGAGGATTTTCATGAAAAAATTAAGCCTTTTGCTTTTAGTTTTCTTAACCTCACTATTCTTTGTTGGATGTGGTGATGATTCCAAATCTGAGAATAAATGTGATGGTGTAACATGCTCACAGTGGGAAAGTTGTGTTGAAGCAACTGGAACTTGTCAAGTATTAGATGGTCGTTGTAATGGAAACTCCGATTGTACAACAGCAGGAGAAATCTGTAATACAGCAAATCATACTTGTGAAGCAGGTAATCCAGAATGTACAACAAGTGCAGATTGTACAGATTCATCAAAACCTGTTTGTGAAGATGGTGTTTGCGTTGCTGAACAACCAGAATGTACAACAAATGCAGATTGTACAGATACTTCAAAACCTGTTTGTGATAATGGTGTTTGTGTTGCTGAACAGGGAGAGTGTACAGGTTTATCAATTCCTGCAGATTCATTTGTTTATAACTCACAATATGGTTATGTTGCAGAGTTAAGTGAAACAGATGTAATTACTGTTGCTATGTTTGAATCAACACCTGTTGGTTCTTATGATTTAGCTTCAGATACTAATGATAACTATGCAGATTGTATGCAATGTATTCTTTATTATCAATTTGGTGAAACAGAAGAGGATGAAACTTTAAAATATTTTCAATCAGCTGGAACAATTAATGTAACAGCTGGTGATGCACAAACAGATGAAAGTGCAGGAAATATTGTATCTGTTAAACTTATTCAAGTTACAATTGAAGATGGAACATATACATCAACTCCAGTTGAGGGTGGTGGATGTTATGAAATTCAAACAGCAGCTTGGGATACAATGCCAGAGCCAGAGTGTGCTGTAAATAGTGATTGTGGTGATGCCTCTTATGTTTGTGAAGATGGTGTTTGTGTTTTCTATTGTAATTCAGATGATGAATGTGAAGGTGCATTCCAAGTTTGTAATACAGAAACACATCATTGTGAAGAGGGTGAATGTGTTGATGATTCAGTTGGTTCAACAGCTGATGCAGCAACAGCTATTACAACACTTCCTCATACAGATGAGTATGCAATCTGTAGTGGTGTTGCAGATTGGTTTAAATTTAACTTAAATGAGGGTGATAACCTTTTTGTTAATGTTCTTTTTACAGATGCAGATGGTGACCTTGATGCTAAATTATACTATACACTTCCTGCTGAAGATGCAACTGCAGTTGCTAGTGCAGGTTCTGTAAGTGATAATGAATCAATCGTTTATATAGTTCCAGAAGGAAAAGGTGGAGAGTATTTTCTTAAAGTTTTTGGTTATGGAACAGCTCAAAATCTTTATACACTTGAGGTTAAAGATGGCTGTACTGTAGATGCTGATTGTGGTGGTGCTCCATATGTTTGTAATACAACAACATCTAAATGTGAAGAACATTGTTTATCTCATGATGAATGTCCAACTGGAACATACTGTTCAGATTCAAATGAGTGTGTAGAGTATGCTGAATGTGATGCTGACTCAGATTGTAATATTGAAGACTCTATCAATGATGGAGAAAAATGGTATTGTGCAGTTTTAAACTCTACTCCAGTTTGTCTTGTTCAAACAGCACATACTTGTGGTGGTGAATCAACAAATGATTCTCATTCAGTTGCAGAAACAGTTCTTCCAACAGAAGATAAAAATGGAGTTATCTGTATTGATGATAATGATTGGTATACATTTACCCTTACAGCTCCAGTTTCAACTTTAACATTAACACTCTCTTTTGCAGCTGGTGATTTAGATCTTGTTGTTCTTGGTCCAGATTCATATATAAATAGAATGGGTGGTTCTTTTGAAGAACAGGATCCAACAGCTGGTGGAGAAGAGTCTGTTGAATTAGAACTTGTTCCTGCTGGTCAATATTATGTATATATTTACCGTTATGGTTATGAAGATGAAGATACAACTGCAGATGTTAACTACACATTATCTTTCTCTGAAATTAATACAACAGCTGTTTGTTCAACAAATGATGATTGTTTAAATACTCTTCCTTTAAGAAGTGTTTGTTCAGAGGGTGCTTGTGTTAATATGGAAGCAGAGGGAACAGTTGCAGTTGGTGGTTTTTGTGAAAATGATTCAAACTGTCAAGTAAACGAAGAGCTTTATGGCTGTTTAGATTTAGGTGCTGGAATACCTTACTATGATAACTTCTGTACTATTAACTGTACTGATGATTCAGATTGTGATGCAGTTGGTGGTGGTTGGTGTCAAGGTTTTGGATGGTTTGGTCCATATGTATGTTTAAAAGCATGTACAGAAGATACATATTGCCAAAATATTTTTGGTGAAGAAACAGCTTATTGTGAAGCTGGAGTATGTACTGTTCCTCAAGAGGGAAAATAATCAAATTATTGATTAAGTTATAATAAAAAGGGGTACTTCTGTACCCCTTTTTTATTTGTTTTTAGAGATTAATATGGATTTAGGAATTAAAGGTAAAAATATATCAATATCAATTAAAAATAGAGAGATTTTTAGTAATTTCTCTTTTTTTATTCCAAAAAATAGAATCACATTTATTCTTGGTAAAAGTGGAGCAGGAAAATCTATATTATCTCAAATAATGGTTGGACTTATTGATTTTCAAGGTAGATTAACAATAGATTCTAAACCCCCTCAAAAAAAAATGATAACATATATTTTTCAAGAACCAACACTTTTAGATTTTTTAACTCTTGAAGAGAATATATTTTTACCAATAAAAAAATTTAATAGGGATAGCCATTTTATTAAAAATATATATGAAATAATGGATGATTTTGGTTTTAATAATTTAAAAAGTTTTTATCCTAAAAACTTAACACCAGTTCAGCAAAAAATAGCATCCATAATCAGAGCACTTACAACCTCATCAGAGTATATCATTTTTGATGAACCAACAACTGGTTTAGATGAAAACTCAACAGATTTAGTTTTTAAATTAATTAATCAAACATTTAAAAACAGCTCTATCACACCAATAATAGTGTCTCATGATATTAATTATGCACTTAATTTAGCAGATTATATAATATTTTTAGATAATGGAGAATCAATTTTTCATGGAGAAAGAAAAGATATTTTTTACACACAAAATAGCACTATTTTAAAATTTCTTAGTTAATTCACTCTACTAATTCTATAAAAAAACAGCTATACTGGATTTATCTCAATTGAGTGAAAAACTGTTTCAGGAACAACAGAACCTAAACTCTCTCTCTCCTCTCCAAAAGATAAAATAGACATAAATAGAGATGAAAAACTAGTTTTTATATTAACAGGTGTTAATTTTGAGAGTTTTTTCCCATTTTTTATTAAAAATATATCACCTCTTGATAAAATATTAATAGAGTCATCAATATTTTTCCAATTTGGAAACTCAATATCATCAATGTATATAATTGACTCCTCACTATTTAGATGATTTTTAAAATCATCTGAGTTACCTTTTATATATATATGATTTGGAGTTGAAAAATTCTGAAATAGTCTATTATGTGTACTCTCTGTTGCTTTATATCTTTGTGATTCATCATAAGAGAATGTTAATCCAGATAGATAACCATTCTCAACTAGTGGCAAAACTATTTTAGGAACACCTATCTCATCAAATGGAGATGCAGGTAGAAGTGGATGAAATGGTGTGTCGTAAATGTTTAAAAGATGAGATGCTATCTTTTGATATCTTTTAGATGAGAATATTGAACTATTTTCAAAATAGTGACTTGATGAAAATGAGTTTCTAAGTGAATAAACTATTTTTCCCATAGCTTTATGAGAGAAAATCATTTTATAGTTTCCCTTTTCAACTGTTTTTAAATCTAAAGAGTTTACTATTTTTAGTTTTTCAATCTCCTCATCGATTCTACTTATATCATCTTTTTTTGTTATAAGATGATAAAAATCATAATTATTGTTATAAAGATGTAATATAACTCTTGCTGAGTTGTATTTTGCAATATTTCCTAAGCTATTAATAATAAAAATTGGTGGAGTATCATTTTCAAAAGGGGATAGTGTTCCCTTTTTAAAATATATCTCTCCTGATATAGAGTCTCTATTTTTTTGAAAATACTCTATCATATCAAAAATATAGTGGAGCATAAGAGCTGGAGTTGTTTTCTCAATATCTGGAGATGATGAATCAACATTTCTATAAACTGTTTTCTTTTGAAAGGGTAACTCTGTTATCCCTTTTATTGATGATTCCTTATATTGAATATGGTTTGGAATCTCTATTCCAGATACTCTTTCCTGAAAATAGTCTCTATTTTTTAATCCTCTTATTGTAAGAGATAGTTTTAGTTCACTTCTGCTTTCAGATATTTTTGAGTTATTGAACTTTAGAATATCAATAGAACCACCATGAATTGATAGCTCTGCAACTTTAAGTTGCTCCTGTTTTATCCAGTTTGAAAAGATTTTTTCACCAATATCATAAAAATCATTATTAAACATATAGTACCAGAAATTATCCTATATTTAAGTAACTATTCAAAAACTATTTTTTTCTTAAAACTCTCCAATATCCCTCACCCCCTAGCCCCCTCTCCACTACGTGGCGAGGGGGAATTTTTCTTCTTTTTCTCTTTTTTTACTAAATAAAATTAAAAATTTACTAACCTCTTCAAGTCCATCTTTAAATCTTTTCAAGTCCCTCTCCACGTAGTGGGGAGGGATTTAGGGTGGGGGTTCTTTTAAAATTTAAAAAAAAAGCTAAAATCAGTTTCCGCTGAATAGTTACATATTTGAATCTGATTGAGTATAAACAGACACCCTTTTTTGAGCATTATCAAGAATCTCTTGTGCCTTTTTTGATAGAAGCATCCCTTTTTCAAAAATCTCAACAGACTCATCTAATGATAGTTTCTCCGATTCCATTTTTGAAACAATCTCTTTTAACTCAGCCATAATATCTTCAAAATTCTGATTTGACATCTGTAACCTCAAAATATAGTTGTAATAAATTAATTCTCTTTTGCTATTTTTCTTAAATATAATCCATAACCAGAGTTATCAAGTGGCTCTGCAAGTTTTAGTAGTTGCTCTTTTGATATATAACCTTTTCTAAAAGCAATCTCCTCTATTGATGATATTTTAAGCCCCTGACGTTTCTCTATTGTTCTAACAAAATTAGCAGCATCAAGAAGAGCATCATGAGTTCCTGTGTCTAACCAAGCAAAACCACGACCAAAAATCTCTAAATCTATCTTTCCCATCTCAAAGTAGATTTTATTAACATCTGTTATCTCTAACTCTCCCCTTTTTGATGGTTTCATTGTTTTTGCAATCTGAACAACAGATGAGTCATAAAAATATAGTCCAACAACAGCATAGTTAGATTTTGGTTCTTTAGGCTTCTCTTCAATAGATATAACTTTCAAATCTTTATCAAACTCAACAACACCAAACCTCTCTGGGTCTGCAACATAGTATCCAAAGATAGTTGCACCTCTATTTTTTACTTTTGCTTTCTCAAGAAGATTAACAATTTTATCTCCATAAAAAATATTATCACCAAGAATAAGACAGACATCACTATCACCAATAAAATCCTCACCAATAATAAATGCCTCTGCAATCCCTTTTGGCTCTTTTTGTGTTTTATAACTAATAGATAAGCCAATTTGAGAACCATCTCCTAGTAACTCAATAAAAGTAGGAATATCCTGCTCTGTTGATATTATTAAAATCTCTTTTATACCAGCAAGCATTAGTGTTGATAATGGATAGTATATCATTGGTTTATCATATATTGGTAACAGCTGTTTTGTTATGATTTTTGTTGCTGGATATAGTCTTGTTCCTGCACCACCAGCTAAAATAATTCCCTTCATTTAATCTCCAAGAGTAGTACTAGTTTATATTAAATCATTGTTTAGATATTTTCAAGTTTTATAAATCAAAGTTAGAATAAAAATAAATCTCTTGAATTGATTAATTTAAATAGGTAAAATCTGTTTTTTTCTGTTTGAGGTGGAATGTTTAAAAATAGATTATCAAAAACAGTAGCAGCTATAGCAACACCTATTGGTGAGGGTGGAATATCTGTTATTAGAATATCTGGAGATGAGTCTCTTCAGATTTTAAAAAAAATATTTTTTTTAAAATCTGGCAAAAATATAGATATAGAGAAAATTAAACCAAGATACTGCTATTTTGGTTTAATAAAAAGAGATAATGTAATACTTGATGAGAATCTTGCAATATATTTTAAAGCTCCAAACTCATTCACAGGAGAGGATGTTGTTGAGTTACATCTTCATGGTGGTTTAGTATCAACAGAGACTATTTTAAAATATGTTATAGAGATGGGGGCAATATTAGCAGAAAAAGGTGAATTTACAGAGAGAGCATTTCTTTATGGAAAATTAGATTTAGTTCAGGCAGAGTCTGTATTAGAGTTAATAAAAGCAAGAAATGCACCTGCACATCTTAATGCAGCAATGCAACTTCGGGGAAAGCTTTCAGATAGGCTTATTGAGATAAAAGAGGAGCTATTTAAAATAGTGACTGTTACAGAGGCATCTATTGATTTTCCTGATGAGGATTACGATTTTTTAGAGGGATATAGAATACCACAACAGCTTACAGATATAAAAAACTCTTTAACAAAACTTTCAAACTCCTATTATGATGGAAAGATATTCTCAAAAGGGGCAACAGTTGCAATTGCTGGAGCTCCAAATGCAGGAAAATCATCTTTAATGAATAGATTGCTTAAAACAGATAGAGCACTTGTAACAGAGATAGCTGGAACAACAAGAGATTATATTGAGGCAGATCTATATTTAAAGGGTATTCCTGTAACGATAATAGATACAGCAGGAATAAGGGTAAGTGATGAGTTAATTGAGAAGGCAGGAATTGAGTTATCTATTAAAAAGGCAACAGAGGCAGATTTCACCCTATTTTTAGTAGATGAAAGGGGATTATTTGGAGAGACAGAGGAGATTTATAAACAGCTTTCTGATAACAAAAAAGCCATAATTCAGAATAAAATGGATAAAATGGGGGATAGATTTGAGTATAGTGAGATTTTAATCTCTGCAAAATTTGAGCAAAATATAGATGAGTTAAGAGATTTACTTTTTAAAAAACTTACAAATCAGAGTTTTCAATCAGGAGATCTTTTTATTGCAAATGAGAGACATAAATATCATATTGATTCTGCATTAAAATCTATTATAGAGGCACTGAATGTTATTGATTTAAAGCTTCCAATAGAGTTTATTGCAAGGGAGTTAAGAGATTCAATAAATGAGATAGGTGCAATTCTTGGGGAGACAACAACAGAGGATATTCTTGGAAATATTTTTAGTAGTTTCTGTATTGGAAAATAGTTATTGTAGTTTTATATTGGTTTAATTATTAAAATCTTTTCTATTCATCTATTAATTTTCTATTTTATAAAAACAGAAAGATAGTTACAAATTTTAATTTCCCGAGGCGTTTCTATGATAGAAATGCCCATGTCAAAAGTGGAATCTGGCATGTTCGTCATTGAAATGCCTATGTCAAAAGTGGAATGTGGCATATTCGCCATTGAAATGCCCATGTCAAAAGTGGAATGTGGCATATTCGCCATTGAAATGCCCATGTCAAAAGTGGAATGTGGCATGTTCGTCATTGAAATGCCCATGTCAAAAGTGGAATGTGGCATGTTCGTGATT
>JAFGXH010000321.1 GCA_016936735.1 bacterium | reverse complement strand
TTAATATTTACAAAAACAAAAAATACTCTATTTTTATTAAATTTTTTATTTTTAAAAATAATCTCAAATACTAGAGAAAATCCTGAATATTTGTGAATATTATGAATTTTTCATCATAATTACTCTCTTTTATAAACTCATCCTGATCTGGAAGAAAATATGTTTTTCCATCATCAGATAAAACAACATAAATTAATCCTGCACCATAATCAGCAAAGCCATCTAAAATGCCAAGATAGTCATTGTCTGAATATATTTTATATCCAATCATATCAGATAATAGTATCTCATCATCCTCAATTGGAATCTCTGCTTTTAATACAAATAGATTTAAAGAGATTAATTTTTCAGCATCTTCAATTGATTTAATCTCTTTTAGTTTTATTAAAAAAGATTTACCTGAATTTTGAATGTTTTCAATATTAAACTCTTTAAAATCACTCTCTATTTTAAGATAAAGTTTTTTTGTATAATCAAAAAAAGTGGTATCATGGTCAAAAGGGGCCATTTTAAAGCCCCCTTTTAATCCATGTGTTTTAACGATTTTACCTATTGGTATAAAATCACTCATTATTCAATAATTTCTAAAACAACTCTTTTGTTTTGTTTTGTAGATGCGGCAACAAGAATAGTTCTCATAGCTCGTGCAGTTTTTCCCTGTTTTCCAATAACCTTTCCACGGTCTTTTTCGCCAACTTTCAATTCGATAATTGAGGTTTGTTCCCCTTCGATTTCGTTAACTACAACCTGAGAAGGGTCATCAACTAAAGCCTGTGCAATCGTTTTAATAAGTTCTTTCATCTCCACCTCTACTTCAAAATTTTAAATAACCACTCTATTTAGATTCAGATTTTTTTTTGTATAAAACTGCAGCAGCTTCTGACTCTTGTGCTCCAACACTTTTCCAGTATTTGTAACGTTCAAGATTAATGCTAAGCTCTTTATTCATTGGGTTATAGTAACCTAATTTCTCTAAAAAACGACCATTTCTAGGCATTCTACTATCAGCAGCAATAATGCTGTAAAATGGTGCTTTTTTTCTTCCACCTCTGGCAAGTCTAATTGTAACAGCCATTATTCCTCCCCTTCAAACTCTTCATTAGTATCTTCAATCTCTTCAGAAGATGTTGCTTCAAGATTTTCCTCTTCATCAACAAACTCTTCTACAAGAACTTCAACTTTTATTAAAGCACGAATTGATTTAAAGAGTTTTACTGGAACTTCGAATGTTCCAAGATCTTTTAATAGACTTACTTCAATATTTCTACGGTCTATTTCAATTCCCTGTTCTTTAAGTTCAGCCTCAATATCACGGTTTGTTACAGATCCAAAGAGTCTTCCTGTTTTGCTTGCTTTGCGTGCAAAAGAGAGTGATAATCTTTCTAATTTCGCTTTATCTTTTAAAGCTTGCTCTTCTAAAGTTCTAATTTGTTTCTCAAGCATTCTTTTTTCATGCTCGATCTCTTTTGTATTTTTACGATTAGCAATAACAGCAAAACCATATGGTAATAAGTAGTTTCTTGCATAACCATCTTTAACTTTAACAACATCACCTAAACTTCCAAGATTAGGCATCTCTTTTTTTAAAATTACAACAGCCACAGTTCCTCCTATTAATTTCCTTTAATGGTGAATGGTAAAATTGCAACCATTCTTGCTTGTTTAACAGCAAGAGAGAGTCTGCGCTGATGTTTTGAGCAGTTTCCAGAAATTCTACGTGGTGTTATTTTACCACCCTCTGTTAAAAAATATTTTAACACTTGAGGATCTTTGTAATCGATTTCATAAGAAGGATCTGCACAGAAACGGCAGAATTTCTTTTTCATTTGTTGAAAACGTGGTTTTCTGTCATCTCTTTTTGTTTTAACTCTTTTTGCCATATTCACACTCCTTTGGGTCTAAATTTGTCATAATCATCTTTCACTTCTTTTGTAGGTTTTGTCATTATAGTAACAACTTCCTCAAATTTAGGGGAGTGATAGTATGCTTTTCTTGCTTCAACATCTTTAACATAATCTAATTGTTTTAATGTTTGATAGCGAAGAACATTTTCATTAATTCTAAGTTTTCTTTCGAACTCAGAAACTAATTTATTATCTCCAAGGAAAACTGTATGAACATAACTTCCTCTTAAATTACCTTTTATTTCATAAAAGAGTTTGCGTTTTCCCATTAATGTTGTACGAAGAACTGTTCCATTATTTTCAGTAATTACTTGGTCTATTTGACCCATTAATTCTGTCATTTGTTCTTCTGTTAATTCTGATTTCGTAATATAAATTGTTTCATATTCACGAATTCGGTTAATACGATTTAATTCGAAAGCCATCCTGCCTCCTCACGGATAAAAGCCCATATCAAATTGTTGTATGAGCAAGGAAACAAACACACAACAGTTTGGTAATATAACAGAAATATATTTTAAAATCAAGGTTTTTTAAACTATATATAATATTATGATTAAAAATTTAGGCATTATAAAATATTTTGTTGTAACACTATTTTTGATAATTATAAAATAACTGTTGAATTAGATTATATAAATCTATTTAAAACCAATTGTAAAATTTTCTGGTGAAAAATTTGAATCTAATAAAATATCAATATTAGCCTCTATTTGCTCTTTTAATTTTTTAATATTCTCCTCTTCATGAGATATTAGATATTCATAAATATGTGGAGAGACAACTATTTTTAAATTACTATCTTTTAAAAGATTAGAGTCAATTTTAAGTATATCTCGATAAATCTCATGTGTTATTGTTTCAGGAGATTTGAGAAAACCTAATCCTCTACATATTGGACAGGAGTGAGTTGTATTTCTTCTAAATGAGTCACTTATTCTTTTTCTTGTTATTTGCATTAATCCAAGTGATGTTATTGAGTGTATTATAACTTTTGCTCTATCTTTTGATGTAACAGACTCTGCAAAATTTATAAGATCCTCTCTATCTCCATCAGACTTCATATCAATACAATCAACAATTATAATTCCACCAATATTTCTAAGTCGTAATTGATTTGCTAGAACCTCAATAGCCTCTTTATTTGTCCGTAATATTGTATCTGAATGTTCAAGATTTTTTCCAACAAAACTACCTGTATTAACATCAACAATAGTCATTGCTTCAACTTGCTCAATTATTATATTTCCTCCAGATTTTAGAGGAACAGATTTGTGGTAAAGAAGATCTATCTCTTTCTCTATTCCATATTTTTCAAATATTGAACCAAATCGTATCGAATCAAAATGTTTTATTTTCTCTTTTTGTAGAGGCATAAAGTGTTCAACAAAATGTAAAACCCTTTTATAGGTCTCCATATTATCTATAATCATCTCCTCTATATCATTATTTAAAAGATCTCTTGCAATTCTTAATGGCATAGATAGATCTTCATGAAGAGGAAATGGTGCTGATATATCTTTTTGTTTTTTTACAATGTCAATCCATAGTCGCATTGTAAGTTCCATATCACTTTGTAAAATCTCTTGAGAAACTCCCTCTGCAACAGTTCTTATAACAAAAGTTGTATCTTCTGGTTTTATATTCTCTACAATATCTTTTAATCTTTTTCTCTCACTTTCAGACTCTATTTTTTTTGAAACCCCTACTTTATTTCCAATTGGGAAGAAGACAAGATATCTTCCAGGAATTGATAACCAAGTTGTAACACGTGGTCCTTTAGTTGATATTGGATCTTTTGAGACTTGAACAATAATCTCCTCTCCTTGTGAAAGCATTTGAGATATATCTACTTGAGATATATCTGTTGTTTCAATCTCATTATCATCCTCATTAAGATGCTGTTCTAAAAGGTCACTTACATGAAGAAATGCAGCTTTTTCATAACCAATATCAATAAATGCTGATTGTAAGCCAGGAAGAACCCTTAATACTTTACCTTTATAGATATTTCCCACTAATGTTCTTTGCTCTTTTTTCTCCTGAAAATATTCCCATAAACCACCCTGTTGTGTTAATGCAATACGAGTTTCATAAAAATTGTCATTCACAATAATTTTTTTTAACACTTCTATTTTATCCAAAAAATTGATTTTTCAATAATTTTATTCTCTTTTTTACTCTCTTTTAATAATTTAGCTTTACCTATCTCAATATCACTATTTTTTTCAAAAATAGTACAACTAAAAATAGATTTTATAGGATTAAAAATACCCTTTAAATAGTAAAAATTACCACAATTCCCTTGAAAATCGATAAAAATGGAGAAAACTCCATTATATCTAATTTTTAGTAAACCACTTATATAATGGTCTATTGCAAACTCCTCTATATAAAGTTTTCCCTTTATTTGAAGTGTAAGAAATCTTAAACTATTTTTTTTATTAAAAAACTCTGCCAAAGAGAGAGTTTTTGCTTGAATAGATATTGTCATTGTATTAACTTTATCTGATTGGTTATTTTTAAAATAACCTTTAAAATAATCTCTAATACCAAATCCTTTAATACCTAAAATCATGTTTTCCAATATCAAAAATATTGACAAATAAGTGTACCCATAAGACTCTTTAATGTCAATAGTTTTGTTTTTAGTCACTATTACTTATTATCAAATAATAGGTATTTTTTTCATTAAAAAATGGAACTCTATCTTGATTTAAAAGATATATTGATTTAAAATAGGATTTTAAAGTTATTATAGGAGATTTTATGTCTAAAAAACTTTTACAAGCGGTGTTATCAAATCAGATTGGGGATGTTGATAAGTTATTAAGAAGAGGAGAGGACCCAAATTTTAGAGGTGCTGATGGATTAAACTCTATTGATATTGCTTGTGAAAATGAGTTTGTAGATATTTTATCTCTTCTTCTGAGATATAGAGCTAATTTGAATCTAAAAGATAGTAATGGATATACTACTTTAATGAAAGCCTCAATGTGGAATGATAAAAATAGTGTAATTGATACTCTTCTATCTCATTGCTCTGATAGTGAGATAAATTTTCAAGGAGTAGATGGAAAAACAGCACTTATGTTAGCTGCTCAAAATGGGAATAATATTTATCTTAAAAGGCTTTTAGATAAACGAGCTAAGCTTGAGATAAGAGATTCTGATGGTTGTACTGCTTTAATCTACTCAATAAGAAATAGAAATAGTGCAGGAACAGAGATGCTTATAGAAAAAGGAGCTAACCTATATGTTAAAGATAATCAGAATTGGAATATTCTATTTTGGGGAGTTGATTCAGAACCAGATAATACTGATTGGATAAAATTCTGTATCTCAAAGGGTATATCCATTACAGATAAAGATATTAACAATTTAACTATTATTGATTTAGCCCCATCAAACTCATTTTCTAAACTTTTTTTTCAGGAGTTAAAATCACAAGATGATTTTAAACAGTTTGAAAAAATGGTGATTGCAATAAAAAATAGAGACTCTTTTGAGGTGGAGAGAAGAGTTTCACAACTAAAAAATATTGATATTAAAGATGAGGATGGATTAACTCTATTAGCACAATCTGTTATGGTAAAGCATAATATATCTGTTGTAAAGCTTCTTGTTGAATCTGGTGCTAATGTAAACTCTGTTGACAATAGAGATGTATCAATATTAATGTATGCCTCTATGACAGAGAGTAATGTTGAAGTAGTCAGATATTTGGTCTCAAAAGGTGCTAATGTTGCTTTTTGTAATAAAAAAGAGAAGACAGTTTTTGATTATGCTATTGATGATAGTTATAGTTGGCTTAATATTGGTTATAGCCATTTAAACTTAAATAGATCAAAATCAAATAGTTTAAATTCTAATAATCAAAAAATGGAATCTATATCAGACTCACAAAAATCAATTAATCAAACTATTAATTTTCAAAATAGTGGTAATTATGAATCAAAAATTATATTTGATGAAAAAAAAGAGTCAGAATTTGTGTTAAAAGAGATTTTAAAAGGTGGAGATGCAGATTTTAGAGCAATTATAAACTCAATAGAGAAAGGGGTTAATCCTAATTTAGTTGATGAAGATAATGTATCTATTTTAATGTATTCATGTTCAACAAAAAATGGATTACAACTTGTAAAAAAACTTATTCAATTAGGTGCAAATATTAATAAAACAGACTCAAAGGGAAAAACAGCAATTTTTTATGCTGTTATGATCTCCAATAATATCGAAACTATTCAATTTTTAATTCAAAATGGTGCTAAAATAGATATTATAACACCTAAAAATAAGAATATATTTGATTTTGCCTTAGATGAGTATTTTAATACTCTTAAAAATCCAAATTTATCACAAAAATCAGTTAATCAAACTATTAATTTTCAAAATAGTGGTAATTATGAATCAAAAACTATATTTGATGAAAAAAAAGAGTCAGAATTTCTGTTAAAAGAGATATTAAAAGGTGGTAATGCAGATTTTAAAGCAATTATAAACTCAATAGACAAAGGGGTAAATCCTAATTTAGTTGATGAGGATGATGTATCTATTTTAATGCATTCATGTTCAACAAAAAATGGATTACAGCTTGTAAAAAAATTAATTCAATTGGGTGCAAATATTGATAAAGTAGACTCAAAAGGGAAAACAGCCCTTTTTTATGCTGTTATGATTCCTAATAATACTGAAATTATTCAATTTCTAATTCAAAATGGTGCTAAAAAAAATATTATAACAGCTAAAAATAAAACAGTATTTGATTTTGCATTAGATGAGTATAAAAATATATTACTATAAAGCCTCCTCCTTACAGCTTCCTTTTTGTAAAATAAAGTTTTCACTCTCAATTGATTCTGGAGATTCTAATGATTTTATTTTTAGTTTTATTTTTATATCATTTTTAAAATCTTCAAAAAATATCTTTTTTGCATATTTTGAGTTAAACTCATCAAAAGAGATATTTAATATTTTTTTATTTTTGTTATAGAGTGCTAATTTTTTTATTTGAAAAGTTGCTGCAATATAGCTAATAATCTCTTTTTGCTCACCATTGATAAGTGTTATTTTATATAAAGCCTCTTTTTCATCATATTCAAACTGGTAATTTTCATAAACTATCATTGGTGCAATTCCACTAAAAAGATCTATTAATTGTGGTAATGTTAACTCCATTGGAAGAAATCTGTTTAAATTCTCTCTTGTTGTTTCTCCAAAATAGCATCTATTTTTTTCAAATTCATAAAAATTTATATCCTTATCTTTTATAATTAATGTTGATATTGGTTGTTCAAAAGGAGATATTGTATCTAATCTAAAAGAGTAGGGTCTCTCTGTCATAAGCATAAAAACACCTCTTACTCTCTCCCCTTTTTGAAATGTATCTACACCAGCTTCTGCAATAATTCTTGGAGTATTTTCCCTTTTTTTTGAGATTATCTGAAAAAAACTCTCAATATCTTTTACTCTATCAGCCTCTTTAACCTGTATAATTTTATCACCAGCACAACCTGATAGTTGTAATATTAGTACAATCATTGCTATAATTTTTGGTATAATTTTCATAAAAATCCTTAAGAAAAATCTAAGTTTAGTATAACAAATAATTATAAAAAATTCACTATATCTTTTATCATTTTAAATACATATATTGAATTATCAAATTTTTCAGAAAAAAAGAGTGTTTTAAAATTATCTTTTTTTCTTTCTAACTTACATTTTATTTTTTTTCTTACTTTATCGGTTAATCCTTTATCTCCTTTTAGAATATCAACAAAATCTTCAGAGAACTGATTATCTCTAATCTCACGTTCAAGCCAATACTCTATCCTTTCTATAAATGCCTTTTCTATAAAATCTACCGATTTTGAAAGTATAAGAAAATCTGTAAATTTCTCCTCATTTACTCTTAGTATAATCTCCTCTATTTTTTGTTCATCCTCATTTTGTAACTGTTGATAGAGCTTTTCATAATTTAAAAACTCCTCTTCATGGAGATTTAATTGGTGACATATTGATATCAACTTCATTAAATTCGATGAATTTGGATTTTTTGCAGCTAATCCTCGACATATATCAAGGTTTTTTTCTAGTTCTGCTAAATTATCCTTAATTTTAACCATAAAGGCTCCACAAAATATAACCCATTATACAATAATTATTTGAAAAGAAAATGTTTTTCGGTTAAACTGATAAAAATTTTTTAATGAAAATTAAAAATAGATAATTTTTAGTTTATTTATATTTTTTTTGATAAATATCATTAGCATTTTATTAAATTTTTAAATAAAACCCTATTTTTTATGTCTAATAGATGTTTTTTCTTTTTTTTTTAGGAGGTATTATGAGAATAGTAGTATATTTTCTCTTTGTTCTAACTTTTTTAGGATGTGGAGACTCAAATAACAATAATCAAACCCAAACATGCTCTCCAGAGTGTTCAGAGTGGGAGGAGTGTAATGATGGAGCTTGTGTTTTAAAAGCGGGGCGTTGTAATACAAGTAGTAACTGTTTAACATCTCAAATCTGTAATACAGAGACTCATGCTTGTGAAGAGCCAACCATTGATCCCTGTGAAGATGTAACATGTTCAAATCATGGAGAGTGCCAAAATAGTAATGGTGTTGCTTCATGTTCTTGTGATGATGGTTATAAAGCAAATGGGTTAGATTGTGTATTATTATGCAGTGATGTTAGTTGCTCTGGTGGGAGAGTTTGTAATCCATCAAATGGAGAGTGTGTTTGTCAAGAGGGCTCTTTTTATAATGGTTTAACTGAAAAATGTGAATTAGATGATGATTGCACTGATGTGACCTGTGATACAAATTCTTATTGTTTGGAAGGTGAATGTTATTTAAAAGATGAATGTTCTATTGAAAATCCTGATGGTGTTTGTCCTGCAATTGATGGAATTATATTAACTTGTAAAGATGGAATCTGTATATCCACAAATGATGGTTCAAAAAAAGAGGCAGAAAGATGTATGCCTTCTGAGTTTGATTGTGAAGAGGGAACTATTTGTGCAGATGTTTTTAAAGATGGTTTTTATAAATGTAGAGCTTTTTGTGATATGACAACAGAAGGTTCATGTGGTGAAAAAGGAATTTGTGTTCCCTATTTGGACGATATTTTATTAAATACAGGAATTTGTGTTAAAGAGGATGCAGAATGTCAATCAAATGCAACAGCACAATGTCCTGAAAACTGGGTTTGTGATTTAATGATTACAGCAAAAGTTTGTCGACCAGTTGGATTAGGTAAATATGGTGATGATTGTGATAACATGGATTCAACTTCAGCACTTGATGCTTGTGAAGTTGGATTATTTTGTGTTGGTGATGATGATGATGGAGAACCATATAAATGTCAGGAATTATGTTCACCTTTGGCTCAAACCGATAATTGCGAAATCGGAAGATGTATTGCCCTTGAAGATGTAAGTCCAGCAGTATTAAACAGAGAGATAGGATTATGTATGGATGTTCCATCTTTTTGTAATTCAGAAAATGGGATTCAAAATAATCCAGCTTGTCCAAATGAAGCCTTATGTTTTCCAGCAGGAGATAACTCAATCTGTGTTCAGGATGAGTGTGAAATAGGTGGAGATGATTGTGAAGAGGGATTAGCATGTCAAAAAGGCTATATGTCTGTTAATAAATGTCTTCCTGTTGGAATATTAGATTATCAAGATAGTGGTTGTGTAAATCCTGAATTTAATGAAAATGTAACCTATAATCCAGAGGAGCTTTGCAAAGAGGGTTTATTTTGTATCTCTGCAAATCAGGGAGAGCGTGGTACTTGTCAAGAGTTATGTGATCCAACATCTGAAAATAGTTGTGTAAATGATCCATCTTTAAGATGTATTGATATAAACACTTATGCTCAAGAGTATCCTGAGGGATTAAATGGGGTTTGTTTTAATTTACCAGAAACATGTAATCCTGATAATGGAATATACAACAATTCAACATGTGAAGGTGAGGATTCAATCTGTTTTCCTCTTACAGCAAATCAAGGGATTTGTGATGTAGATCAATGCTCTCCAGAAAATAGTAATGAATGTATAGATGGAAAAGGGTGTACACTATCTGTTACGTCAAAATATCACTGTTTAGAGTATGGAACTCTTCCAAAAAATTCAGAGGGATGTGTTAATCCTGAATATCAAATAGGGGTTCCATATTCAACTGAAACTCTTTGTGAAGAGGGATTTTATTGTATTGGTGCTCAAAATCAGGAGAGATGTCAAGAGATGTGTATTCCAAATGGTGAGCCATGCTCAAGAGGAATCTGTGTTGATGTTCATACAATGCAACAACAAGTACCTGCTGGAGTTATTGGTGTTTGCCTCTCTTTATAAAAATTCTTTATTGAAACTAAACAATCCTTAAAATTAAAAAATATTAAAATATCATAAAAGTATAAAAATTTAATCTTTTAATAGAAAAATATATAAAAATAGTTTATAATAAACTGTTATTATTTGAGGAGTTAATATGCCAGGAGCAACAACAAATGTAACAGTAAATACAACTGTTGAGAAGTTTTATGATGTGATTCGTGATTTTGAGGCTTGTCCAGATTTTATTCCTGATGTAAAAAAAATAGTTATTCATTCAAAAGATGATAAAGGTGCAGTTGTTGAGTATTTTTTAAAAATGTTTGGTGTCTCAATTGAGTATACTCTTAAATTTGAGTTTGAACCATATCATACAATTAGATGGAGTTTTATAAAAGGTAATAAAATGAAAGATAATTCAGGATATTGGAAATTGACTCCAAAAGGTAATAATGAGGTTGAGGCAGAGTATCATGCTGAGTTAAAATTGGGAGCATTAATTCCATCAGCAGTAAGTGATAGCCTTATTAATGTTGGATTACCCAAATTAATGCAACAGTATAAAGAGTATGCTGAATCTCTTTAGTTTATGATATTATATCTGTTTATATGAGATAAATTTTTATCTTTTTAGATGTTTTAAAAAACTATATATTGATTAATTCTCTATTTTGGGTTGGGAACAAAAACTTTTGTTCCCTCCAGATTTTTCTTAAAATCTTATAAAAATTAAATTCATAGCACAAATAGATCTATTTTATTTTTTTATAACAATAATATTAGTAATTAAATTTGAATTTAGATATGTTTTAATGTATTCCCTCTTTTAAAAGATTTTCCGAACTATTGCTTGAATTGAAAAACTATTTAATATATTATAGGATTTATAATATTTATGGGGTTTTAATAATGGACTATTTTAGAAACGAAAAAAACTATCTACTTGAGATTTTATCAAAACTTGTTGAGCAAAATACAACAAATCCTCCTGGAAATGAGTATTTAGCTGCTGAAATTGTAAAACAGGAGTTTGAAAAATTAGATATCCCATATGAAATACATGAAAAAGAGAAAGAGAGGACAAATATATTTGGAACTATTGGAAAAGGGGAAAAGACTCTATTGATTGCAGCACATACTGATGTTGTTCCTGCTGGAGATGGTTGGAATACAGACCCTTTTAAAATGGAGATAAAAGAGGATAGAGTTTTTGGAAGAGGAGTTCTTGATGATAAGGGTCTTATGGCATCACTTCTTGTTCTTGCAAAATATCTTAAAAGTATTGAAGATTCCTTAAACTTAAAAATTATTATTGCTGGAGTTGCAGATGAAGAGAAGGGGTCTGAGTTTGGAATGACTTGGCTTGCAGATACATCTATATTAAAACCAGATTTTGCAATAATTCCAGATAATGCAGGAAATCTTTGTGAAATAAATATTGCGGAGAAGGGACATCTCACATTAAAAGCAAAATCTTATGGAGTTCAAGCACATGCAATGAGTCCTGAAAAGGGTATTAATGCAATTGTTAATCTCTCTAGATTTATTATTGAGCTTCAAAATTATCAATTTAGATATGAAAATGATGAACTTTTAGTAAAACCAACAATGAATATTGGTTTAATTTCAGGTGGAACAGTTGTAAACTCTGTACCATCTTATGCAGAGACAACAATTGATATTCGTTATTTACCATCACAAAAAAGTTCAGATATTGTTGCAGATTTTGAAAAAATCGCATCTAAACTAAAAGAGATGGATAATAAAGTTGATATAAAATTTGAGATAAAAGCAGATGCTCAACCACTATATGTTTCCCCAAATCATCCATTAGTTCAAATAATTAAAGAGGAGGGAGAAAGAGTTCATGGAAAAATAGTAAAAATAACAGGAATGGGTGGTGGAACTGTTTGTAAAGATTTAGCAAGAAATGGTGCTCTTGCAATATGTTATTCAGCTGGAGATCTCGATTTTTACCATCAAGTGAATGAAAATATATCTATTAATGAACTATTAGATTATGCTTACATAATCTCTAATGTTATTAAGCGTTTTAATTCTGAGTTTTAATTATAACAACCTCTTTATTTCAATAATAATAGGTAAAAAGAGATATCTTTTTTCATCTAATAAAACTATTTATTACATGAAGTATATCTCATTTACTCTAGGAATAAATATTTTGCTATAATAACCTATAGATTTGAATTCAAGATTTTATTTTTACATGAAAAATCTATAATGAACAAATATATTTTTCTAAACACCATTTTATTACTATAATTTTAGTAAATTTGTGATATAATCAGAAATTATAAAAACTATTTATTAAATAGTTTTTTGTTATATTTTTTACTATTTTTGAAAAGTGAGATTATAAATGTCTATTGATTTTAAAAAATTTTTTATTGATAAATTTCAAAACTATTCAAAAGAACATCCTGATTTCTCTTTTGAAACTCGTAATGAGCAGATTGTATTTGGAGAGGAGTGGTATAAACAGCTATCTTCAAATGGCTATCTATTTATTGAGGCTCCAACAGGTGTTGGTAAAACATTTGGTTATCTTTTACCAATATTTTTGAAAGTTTTAGAGGCAAAAGAGAGGGGTGAGAAATTTAAAGCACTTGTTGCAACAAGTACAATTCATCTACAAGAGCAGATTTTTTATAAAGATATTCCAATATTATCTGAAATATTAGGAGATATAAATGTACAAATATTAAAAGGACGCTCTAATTATCTCTGTCTTATGAGGGCTCATAAATTTTTAAATGAACCATCTACTCCATATCATCTACCTCTATTTCAATGGATCGCATCAAGTGAAAATGGAGAGTATCAGGAGATGGAGCATGAGATTCCACAATCTGTTTGGAAAATGTTACATGCTAATCTACACTCCTGTAGAGGTAAGCAGTGTCCTCATTATAGTAAATGCTATTTTTTTAAAACAAGAGTGAGTGCAGAGAGAGCCGATTTATTAGTTATGAATCATCACCTATTTCTGACTGATGCCTATAAACGAGAGATACCATTTTTAAAAAACATGAATGGTATTGTTTTTGATGAGGCTCATCATCTATTAAAATCTCTTGAATCTGTTACAACACTCTCTGTTTCAGATAATGAGTTAAACTATAATCTTTTAAAACTTGAGGATTTTCTATCAAATGGAACAATTTACTCTCTTTTTAAAAGAGTAAGTTTTATTGATGAGGCTAAAAACATATCAGAACAGATTTCACTTTTTAGAGAAAAAATTGATGAGTTTTCTATTGAGATATCATCCTATTTGAACTCATATAAAAATATAAATCTCAATCATCCAGATTTTGAAAAAAATAGCCCATTTTTAAATCTATTAAAAACTTTTAGAACATCTTTTGAGATTTTTTACTCAGATTTTAGACTATTTTTCTCATCAATAGAGAGAGACTCTGGACAATTTTCTGAGCCACAAAAAGCATTATATGAAGCAATAAATCTATCTCTTATTGAATCAGAATCCTTTTTTATTGATTTTTATAAACTGTTTGTAACACATTTTGATTTAAAAAAAGATGATATAAATGTTGTTAAATGGCTTACATTTAATGAAGTTAAAGCTGGCTTTAATTTTAATTCACTTGATTTAAGTGAAATCCCAAAACTGGCAAAAACATTTTTAGATGAGGATAAAAACTATCTTTTTACATCAGCAACTTTAAGTATATCAAACTCTTTTGATTATATGAAAAAAGGGTTAAATATATCAAAAGCATCCGAAATGATTTTAAAATCCCCTTTTGATTTAAAAAAACAGGTCTCATTTTTTGCAGGAGTTGTTGAGTATGGCTATCAAAATACAAAATATTATGATGATATGGCATCTGAATTGATTAAAATTTTAAAAAAGGGGCAGGGAATGGTTCTGTTTGCTTCATATAGTGATATGAATCAGATAGTTAAAAGATTTAAAAGTGGTTTTAAATCAAAATCAATAGAGCTTTTTGTTCAGGGAGAGAACTACTCAAGAACAATGTTAATTGAGGAGTTTAAAAAAAGTAGTAATGGAATAATTTTTGGGACTAAATCTTTTTGGGAAGGGGTTGATATAAAAGGGGAGAAACTCTCTCGAGTTGTTATTGTAAAACTTCCATTCTCCTCAAAAGAGGATCCTATAATGTTTAATAAAGAGAGGTTATCAAATAATAAATCTCTATTTTTTAAATGGATGCTAGATGAGATGATACTATCTTTAAAACAGGGAATTGGACGTCTAATTCGTTCAAAAGATGATTCAGGAGAGATATATATTTTAGATTCAAGATTTAAACATACCCACTATTCCTCAAAAATTCTTGAAAATTTTAAAGAGTATAATATTCAGGATTATGGAGTTATTCAAAAAAGAGTCAAATAAATGACTATACTAATAGTTGTCAATATATTTTTTAACAATATATATAAATAGCTTTTAATCTCATAATAAAATCAAATAAATCAATAAAAAATTTATGGTATTTTTATTGCTATTAAAAATTAAAAATGTGGAGGTTTGTCATGAGTGATGGACTTTATACTGCAATGAGTGGAGGAATGGGAACCTCAAAACATTTAGATATAACATCCCATAATTTAGCTAATATTGATACAACAGGATATAAAAAAGAGAAGACTATTTTTGCTAGTCAATTGGCTGAAATTGAGTTTAATCTACTTGAAGCACAGGCTAAAGATGTTGATATGCCTCAAAAAGTTTTGCCTGTTGATAAACATAATGTTGTGGTAACAGAGACATTTACCGATTTTCAACAAGGGGTTTTAAAAAAAACAGATAATCCTCTTGATTTAGCAATTCAAGGGGATGGATTTTTTAAAATAGATACACCTCAAGGTGTTAGATATACAAGAGATGGCTCATTTTTTTTATCAAAAGAGAATAAAGTTGTAACATCTGATGGTTATCCTCTTTTAAATAAGAATAACCAATCAATTACTCTACCTAATGGAAAAATTACTATTAATGAAAGTGGAACTATTTTCTCAAATAATGAAGAGATTGCAAATATTGCTGTTGTTACATTCCAAAATATAAATACTCTATCAAAAGAGGCTAAAACATTTTTCTCACAAACAGATCAAAATCAGCAGGAGATAGAGGTTAACTCTACTATTCATCAGGGTTTTTTAGAGGGTGCTAATGTAAATCCAATAGAGGAGATGGTTAATTTAATATCACTTCATAGAACATTTGAGATGAATACTCGTGTTATTGAGACATTTGGAGAGCTTAATAGAAAAGCTGCAACAGATGTTGGTAGAGTATAATTTTTAAGGAGGTATAAAATGTTAAGAGGATTAAATAGTGGTGCAACAGGAATGGAGGCACAACAAACAAAATTGGATGTTACATCCAACAATTTAGCCAATGTTAGTACAACTGGCTTTAAAAAAAATAGAGCAGATTTTCAAGATCTATTATATCAAACATTTAAAGCTCCAGGAACATCAAGTGCTGATGGTGTTGAAAATCCAACTGGAGTTCAAATTGGTGCAGGGGTTAAAACTGTTGATACTCAAAAAATATTTACAGCAGGAGATATGCTTCTTACAAATAACGCTCTTGATGTTGCAATAGAGGGTGATGGATTTTTACAAATTCAGCTACCAACAGGAGATATTGGTTATACAAGAGATGGCTCACTTCATAGAAATAGTCAAGGGGTTATTGTTAATGCTGATGGTTATCCTTTAGTTCCTAATATTATTATTCCTCAAGATGCTCTTTCTGTAAATATTGGGAATGATGGAACTGTATCTGTAACACAACCAGGACAAACTGCTGCTAATGTTATTGGGAATATTCAATTAGCTACATTTATTAATCCAGCTGGATTAAGTGCAAATGGAAGAAATATATTTCTTCCATCAAATGCCTCTGGAGATGCTATTGTTGGTGTTCCTGGTGAAAATGGTATGGGAACTTTAACTCAAGGATTTTTAGAGTCCTCCAATGTTAAAGTTGTTGAGGAGATGATAAATTTAATAACAACACAAAGAGCCTATGAGTTTAACTCTAAATCTGTTCAAACTGCTGATCAGATGTTAAGAACAACAAGTAGTTTGAAGTAATATCTTAGTTATTTTTTATGAGGTATGGTATGAAAAATCTCCCTTTTATCTTAATGATACTATTCTCAATAATATTAAGTGGTTCATTTAATGGTAATCAAATAGCTTCAAAAATAATGGTTGAAAAGGCTATTAAAAATAAAGTATCATCCTCATTTAATTTAAAACAGTTACTCATTCCTGATATTCCTTTTGGAGAAGAGATAAAAAAAGTTGAACTAAAATATAGTGGAGAGCTTATTGGAAATATCTCTTTTGAGATTTATACAAACAAAAATAGATATTATGGAAGTGTTATTGTTGAGGTTGAAAAATCTTTTTATTATGCAGTTAGAGATTTAGAGAAGGGTGAATTAATTGATGAAACAGATGTTATTTTAGTTAAAAAACTATATTCATCAAATAGGCAAAATCATCAACTTACAGATTTAACAAAAGTTAAATCTCTTATATTAAAAATGAGAGTTCTTGAGAATACACCACTTTATGACTATCAATTTGAGGTTGCTGATGAGGTAAAAAAGGGTGATTATGTTTTGATAACAGCTCAAAAAGGGGGATTAATAATAACAACAACAGGTATTGCAAAACAGAATGGGAAAAAAGGTGGCTATGTGATGGTTCAAAATATTCAAAATAGTAAACTTTTAAGAGCAAAAGTTATTGACTCTAAAAAAGTTGCTGTTTTTGTTGGAAATTAGATTTTAAGGAGGGGAGAATGAGATTGTTTACAATAATAATAGTTGTTGTATTTTTGGGAGGATGTGTTCAGCATATTGCTCCATACTCTCCTAAAAAACGGCTTTATAAATATAGTGGTCCAAAAGAGGTTCAAAATAGTTCTCAAAAAGGCTCTTTATGGAGTGATAATTCGGAGATGGGTTCACTATTTACAGATACCCCTGCTCTTAGAGAGGGAGATTTAATAACAATTGTTGTTTCTGAAAACTCATCAGCAAGTGGAGAGGCAAATACAGAGGCAACAAGAGCATCAGAAACAAATATATCGGTTGATGCTCTATTTAATTTTATGGGTTATTTGAAGAAAGCATATCCTGATGTTGATACATCAAAACTTATAGGTCAAAGTTATAGTAATGAGTTTGCTGGAAGTGGTAAAACATCAAGAAAAGGGACTCTTTATGCAACTGTTACTGCAACAATAGAGAAAAAATTGCCATCAGGAAACTATTTTATTGAGGGACAAAAAGTTATACTTCTTAATGATGAGGAGCATCATTTTTATATAAGTGGTGTGATTAGACCTCAAGATGTTGAGGAGGGAAATCAGATATATTCAGATAGAATAGCTGAGGCTCAGATAGAGTTTACAGGAAGAGGTGTTATTTCAGAGAAATCATCTCCAGGATGGTTTTCATCATTTATTGATTTTATTTGGCCTTTCTAATAAACCCAAAAGAGTTTTTTCCAGCTAAAATAACAAAAATTAATATCTATAAAACAAAAAACAATTAAAAAGTTTAAAAAATTAGAAAAATAATAGAAAATATTGTAAAATGCTTGACAAAATAAAAATATATTGTATATTATGAATATTTCTATTTTGGGGGGATTGTGTCTCTAAAAGAACGTCTTACAGTGGAATTAAAAGAGGCAATGAAGTCAAAAGAGCAACTCAAACTTCTTGTGGTTCGTGCAGTTAAATCTGAGATCAAATACAAAGAGGTTGAACTTATTAGAGAGATAGATGATAATGAGATTCTTGAGTTGATTGCTAAAATGATTAAAACAAGAAAAGACTCTGCTGAACAGTATATAAAAGGTGGTCGTTCAGATGTTGCAGAACAAGAGTTAAAAGAGATTGAACTCCTTTCGCTTTATCTACCAAAGCAGCTTACAGAGGATGAACTAAAAACATTAATTGCTAGTAAAAAAGAGGAACTTAATATCTCCTCTCCAAAAGAGATGGGAACTCTTATGAAAGCAGTGATGGCTGAGGTTGGTCAAAGTGCTGATGGCAAAACAGTTTCAAAATTAGTAAAAGAACTATTATCGTAATTTAATTGGCAAAATATAGAGATGAGAGTAAAACAGAAATACTCTCTATTGCAAATATAATTGATATTATTTCTGAAAGAGTTCCTTTAAAAAAAGCAGGTTCTCTATTCAAAGGAAGATGTCCCTTCCACCAAGAGAAGACACCCTCATTTGTTGTTAATCCAGAAAAAAATATATATAAATGTTTTGGTTGTGGAAAAGGGGGAGATGTTATTGGTTTTCTTATGGAGTATGAAAAGTTTGATTTTGTTCAAACTTTAGAGTATTTAGCTGAGAGATACCATATTGCCCTTACAAAAGAGGAGCAACCTGAAGAGGATGATAAAAAAAGAATGGCCTCTATTAATTTAAAGGCAATGAGTTTTTTTAAAGAGCAACTAAATAAAAATTTTTTAAAACTAGAGTATTTTATTAATAAGCGAAAATTAACTAAAACTATGATAAAAACATTCTCTATTGGTTATGCTCCAGATGGTTTTGCTATATTATATTCTTATTTAAAAAACAGCTCATATTCAGATAAAACTCTTATTGATTTAGGTTTGATAAAAATTGCTCAAAATGGTTCACCAATTGATAAATTCAGAGATAGGATTATGTTTCCTATTTATGATGAATTAGGAAACCTTACTGGTTTTGGAGGAAGGGCACTATCTCAAAAAGATGGCATTCCAAAATATTTAAATTCATCAGATAGTCTTTTATATAATAAAAGTAGAATTCTTTATGGTCTTTTTCATGGTAAACAGGCTATTTTAGAGAGAAAAGAGGCTATTGTTGTTGAGGGATATTTAGATGTTATCTCTCTTTATAAACATGGAATAGAGAATGTTGTTGCTCCTTGTGGAACAGCTGTTACAGAGCATCAATTATCTCTTTTAAAAAGATATGCAAATTCAGTGATATTCTGTTTTGATGGTGATGAGGCTGGTAGAGGAGCTGCAATGAAAGTTGCACCACTTGCTCTTAAATTAAATTTTAACTCATTTGTATTAACATTACCTGTTGAACATGATCCAGATACATATATTAATCATTTTGGTAAAGATGATTTTTTAACATATATAACACAGCATAAAAAGGAGATTTTAGATTATGTTATATCATATCATAAATCTAAAGGTGTTGATGAACTAGAGATATCAAGAACCATTATAGAGCTATTATTAGAGATAACAGATCCCTTAACAGTTGAATTTATACTAAAAAAAACAGCCTCTAAACTTGGTATATCTATTAATGCACTTAGAGAGGTCTATTTAGACAAGAAAAGAGTATCTTTACAACAAAAAAATGGCGAAACAGTTGTTCAAATAGCAACAACAAAAGGTTTAGAAAATAAACTCTCTCATATTGGGAAAAAAATTAAAGAGTATGAAATAAGATTATTATGTATATTTTTAAAATACTCATCTCTTCTTAAAAGAGAGTATATCTCTGCTATTAAGAATGAGAGATTTCAATACATATTAAATGAATTATTTGAGTCTGTTCAAACAAATCAATTTTTTTCTACCGATTTTTTTATAAATCAACAGACTAATGAGTTGACTCTTCAACAGATAAACTACATAAAGTCAAAAATAGATGATTTGCCAGAAAGTGATGAAAAAAAAGAGATTATAGAGATAAATGATTATATAAAAAATTTAAAAGTACTATATATACAGGAAAAAATTGAATTTTTAACTCAAGAAATCATAGAGTTGGAAAGTGAGTATCTTTCACTTGATCCAGAGGGAATGAAAGATATAAAAAATGATAAAACTTATGAGATATTTTTATTGAAAAAACAGATAGATAATATAAGAAAAGCCACACAAGGAAATATTTCGGGGGATTGATGGAAAACCAACGATTAAAACATGCTAAGGAGATACAATCTGTTATTGCCTTAAAAAAAAGTAAAACTCCTCAACAAAATCAGAAAAAGAAAACGACAACAGATGAGGATATTCTTGATGCAAAGAGTATTATTCTGGATGATTCTCAATATGTAAAAGCTTCAGATCCTATACGACAGTATTTGAAAAAAATGGGAGATATTGAGCTTCTTACTAAAGAACAAGAGATTGAGATTGCAAAAAAGATAGAGGAGGGGGAGATTAATATTATAAAAGCTCTCCTTAAAACAGATATTATTATGCAAGAGCTCAACATCATTGTTGATAAACTTCGTAAAAACAAATTAACAGTTAAAAATATTCTTCTTGAGTGTGAAGATGTTGATATTGCAAATGTTGATACTGAGGTTAAAAATAAAGAGGTTTTTGATTTTGTTGCTAACTTTTTTGAACTTTATAAAACAGTAAAAACAAAACAGAAACTTTTAGAAAAAAAAGGTAAAGTTGCATCTGCTAAACATCCCGAAATTAAAAAAAGCATTGATGAGTGCTATTATGAAATGCTTCGCTCTTTTGTTGATATGAAATTCTCAAAAAGCACAATAAAAAGAATGATTGCTAAGGTTAAAAAACTGAAAACAAGAATGGATTATGCAAAAAATGATATCTGTACTATTTTTGATAATCTTAAATTTAAACAGATTAAAACAGATAAAGGTGAATGGAGAGAGTTAACTCTTAATGAAAAAGAGGGACAACTATTAACCAAAGCTGTTGAGTATGAACAGGTTGTAAGAGAAAGAGAGGATGATGATATAGATTTAAGCTATCTTGAACAGATGCATCAGATTCTAAAATTTGCAAAAATTATAAATATGGCTCATATTCGTCTTGAAAGAATTATGCTTGAAGCAGGAATGAATCTTGAAAGACTTGAGGAGCTTTATCATGAAGTTGAAGAGAGTGAATCTATTACTGATGGTGCTAAACAGGAGCTTGTAGAGGCAAATTTAAGATTAGTTGTCTCTATTGCTAAAAAATATACAAATCGTGGTCTTCAGTTTCTTGATCTTGTTCAAGAGGGAAATATTGGTTTGATGAAAGCGGTTGATAAATTTGAGTATAGAAGAGGCTTTAAATTTTCAACTTATGCAACTTGGTGGATTCGTCAAGCTATCACAAGAGCCATTGCAGATCAGGCTAGAACAATCAGAATTCCTGTTCATATGATTGAGACAATAAATAAACTTGCAAGAGTTTCTAGAAATCTGTTTCAAGATAATGGAAGAGAGGCAACTGCTGATGAGATTGCTGGTAAAATGTCTATTACTCCAGAGAAAGTTCGAAAAGTTATGAAAATATCAAAAGAGCCTATCTCTTTAGAAACACCTATTAGTGATGATGATGATTCCCATCTTGGTGATTTTATTGAGGACAAAAAAATCAAATCTCCATTTGATGTTGTTCTCAAAAATGATTTAGAGGCTCAAATCAGAAAAGTTTTAAGCTCTCTATCCCCAAGAGAGGAGCAGGTTTTAAGAATGCGTTTTGGAATTGGAGAAAGAACAGACCACACACTTGAAGAGGTGGGTCGTGATTTTAATGTTACTCGTGAACGTATTCGTCAGATTGAGTTTAAAGCAATTGAAAAACTTCGTCATAAAAGTAGAGCAAAAGTTCTTACCCCATTTTTTAATCAATAATTTGACATTGTCAAGCTGTTGGAAATCAAATATCAATAAAAACCATTAATAAAATCATTGATTAGGAAAAAAAAATGCTATAAAATCTAAAAAATAGAGTCTCTATTTTTTGTTATTGATTATTGTTTTATAAAAAAGAGATTTTTAGTTTTTTTATGGTAATTATGAGAATTTTCATATTTTTTCTATTTTTATGTTTTTTTTGGATTAATATCCAAGCTTTAACTGATGTTGAGATTTTTGATCATTTGACAAAAATTAGAATTGAGATTACTCCAATAACAAAAATAGAGGTTTCTGAAAACTATTATAAAAGGAAAATATATTTAAAAATTACTAATCCACCAATAGATTTTGAAGAGAAACTATTGGCTTATCAGGATAATCATTTGGATTCTATAAAACAGATAGGTAAAAATAGAAATACTACAGAGTATGAGATATCTACAATTCTTTATAATTTTTTTTATGATTATAAAATAGAGAATAATCAATTTACATTATCAATAGGAAGAGGAAGGAAAATAATTCCATTAAAAACAAGTCATAATCTTGTTTTTGTTCCATATATTTTTGAAACAGAGCCTTATCAAATTCATATTGATAAATTAAAACTTTCTCCAATTATCTCAACTCATCAAGTTGCTCAAAGCTATAATTATCTTATTAAGTTGTATGAAGAGAATAGATATTTAGATGCAAAAGAGGTTGTAAGATATCTATTAAGAAAAGAGTTAACAAAAGAGAGTGAATTAATGTTAAGATATCTTGAAACTGAAATAGATTTTTACCTGTCTTTTGATCAAAATGCCTCTTGTATTGATTCCTCTTTAAAATTTAAGTCTCTTATTGAAAATAATAGAGAGCATCCATATAATGATAGAGCAACAGTTTTTATTTATAAATGTTATCTCTCATTAGATGCTCTTTCAGATGTAAGTGTTATTTTAGAAAAAGCCATAACTCTTTATGCAAATTCAATATATTATTATCCATTTCTATATGCAAATGCTCTTATTGATTTACAAAATGGGAATAAAATAGATTTCCAGAAAAAAATGACTCAAATTATTGCCTATACAAAAGATTTAGAGTTAAAATTCTACTCTATTTATAAATTATATCGATACTATTTTGAAGAGAATGATTTACCATTAGCATATAATACAATCTCAACATACAAAATAAGATTTCCAGAACTTTTTGAAAAATATCCTTTATTAATGACATCTTATGCAGATACTCTATTTTATAGCAAGAGTTTTGAAGCTGCAAAGGAGATCTATGATAATGTAATTTTAAAAACAGCAAATAGATTTCTACAAACATATCTAAAAATGAGAATTGCAGATACTCTTCTTTATCAATTTAAGTATTCAGAGGCAATAGACTATTTTTTAAAAGAGGAGAAGGCTTTTCAGGGAGATGATTTGGGCTCTTCTCTTGCAAGAATTAGATTATTAGAGTTAAAAGGTGGGGATATATCTACAATGCTTCAGATTTTTAATGAGATGAAATACTCTGCAAAAGAGCCTGTTCTACTTCAAGAGACTCTTTTTAGAAAGGCTCAACTTCATTTTTACAGAGGAGAGTATTTAGAGGCATATTTTGAGTTAAAATATCTTTTACAGGAGTATCCAAATACATCTCTGAAAAAAACAGCAACAGAGATGATGAATAGAATTATTTATGGAATCTATTATAGTTTTTTTAGTGAAAAAAACTATATAGATATTGCACAAATATATAAAGATAGAGGTGAATTAATATCAGAACATCCAGAGTATTATAGCCTTATATATATGATAATAGAGTCTCTTTTGAATTTAGAGCAGTATAAAGAGATTACAACTGCTGTTGATTTTGTTTTGAAAACAGCTAAAAGAATACCTTTTGAGTTTAATTTTGTCTATTATTTAGGATGGTCATATCTTAAATTAAAAAATTATTATAAATCAAAGCAGGCTTTAGAGTATCTTGTTTTTAGAAATAAAGAGGTAAAAAATAACTATAGATATCCACTTTTTTATGGATACTTTTGGTTTTATCAAAATAGTATAAAAACAGGATTTCGATTTTTTGATAAAGCAATGGAGTTTAAAGATATTCCTAAAAAAGATAAAATTGCAATTCTTAAAATTATGAGTAGATTTTATTCGAAAAAAAGAGCCTACTCTCCCGCCTTAAGCATATATAGAGAGTTATTAGATTTATATACCCCAAAAACAAAAGAGTATAATGATACACTATTTAAAATAGCACAAATGTACTATTTTATAAAAGATTATCCAAAAGCAATCTCTGGTTTTACAAACTATTTAACAAAAGTTAATGAGGTATCTGAAAAAAATTTTGAGGCAAGATATCGATTAGGAAATGCATATATATATTCTGATGATTTTGATAAGGGTGAAAAAATTTTAGAGAGTTTATCAAAGGAGGAGGGAGATTTTTTTTGGAATGAGTTATCAAAAAAAACTCTTTCATCTATGAGATATCGTGAAAATTTAAAAAAATTAAATGAGATAGAGATAGAGAAAAAATAGGGGGTATTATGAGTAGGATTTTTGAAAATTTACTTGATGTAACTGAGCAATCACTCTCAATGAGAGTAAAAAGAGAGAATATTTTAGCTGCAAATGTTGCAAATAGTGATACTCCTGGATATACTCCAATGGATATATCCTTTGAAGAGCAATTAAAAGAGACTCTTAATAAAGATGTTAATTCTATTGATAATGTTGAATTTAAGCAGACATCTGAAACTCATATCTCTAATGATGATATAAAAGAAAATAAAGAGGGAGAGCTTTTTTTTGACCCATCTATATCACCTAATAATGATAAAAATAGTGTTGATATTGATAGAGAGATGTCAAAACTCTCAATGAACTCAATACTATATAATGCTCAAACAACTGTTATGAGCAAAAAACTTGCTCTTTTAAAATATGCTGCAAGTGATGGTAATAGATGATATAGATATGTTTCTTTATTAAAAAAATAGTTTTTATATGTTTTTTTCTTTATTTAAAAGAAAAATAGTTTTTATATAGATTTTCAGGAGGTTAAAATGGATCTTTTTACAGCTTTTAGAGTATCATATGATGGATTATCCTCACAAAGAACCCGCCTGAATACTGTTGCAAGTAATTTAGCAAATGTGAACACAACAAGAACTGCAGAGGGGGGAGCTTTTAGGAAAAAATCACCTGTTTTTGAATCACAGCCACTTGAAGAGATATTTGAATCTGAAAACGAGGATTCAATGGAGATTAAAATGGAGGATGAGGATGAAAATTTTCATGATAAAGTTTCAACTGTAAAAATTGACTCAATAGAGTCAAGTGATAGAGTTAGAGTTGTATATGAGCCATCTCATCCAGATGCTAATGCCGATGGTTATGTATCTTATCCAGATATTGATCCTGTTATGGAGATGGTAGATTTAATATCAACATCCAGATCTTATGAGGCAAATGTATCTGTTATTGATGCTATAAAAAAAATGGCAACACAGGCAATATCAATTAGTAAATAGCTTATAAATTCTCCTCTATTTTTGATATAAGCTCTTGAATTGTAAATGGTTTTTGAAGAAAAACTGAGTTTGATATTTTATCAAATTCAATAATATCAGCAGTGTATCCAGAAATAAATATTGATTTTACTTCTGGTGCAATCTGTTTTATTTTTTGTGATAACTCATAACCATTAAGTTCAGGCATTATGACATCTGTTATAAGAAAGTCAATTTTACTATGGAACTCCAATAAATCTGCTGAATTATCACTATTTTGTTGTTTATTTTTATAACTATTTACAATCTCTACTGCTTTAAGGGAACTAGCGGTTGATATCACATTATAACCAAATTTTTTTAGCATTTTTGATGTTATTTTTAATATAAGAGGCTCATCTTCAACCAATAAAATGGTGATATTTTTATTCTCTTGTGATTCCTGTTTTATTGTTATATTTGTTTCTAAAATCTTTTCTGTATTAATATTTTGATCATCTATAGGTAGATAGATGCAAAAAACTGTTCCTACTCCAATTTGAGTTGTTATATCAATAAATCCACCATTCTGTTTTACAATTCCATAGACTGTTGAAAGACCTAATCCTGTCCCTTTTCCAATCTCTTTTGTTGTAAAAAAGGGTTCAAATATTTTTCCTAAAACCTCTTCATCAATACCAGAACCATTATCTGAAACAGATATTTTTACATACTCTCCAATAGAGAATTTTATATTTTTTTCACAAAACTCTTTTGTGAATTCAACTAAATCTGTTGATATTGTTATGATTCCATCATTTTTTAATATAGCATCTTTTGAGTTGATACATAAATTGGTTAAAATTTGATCTAATTGAGTTGGATCCATTTTTACATTTTTTATGTTATTATTTGGTATCCAACAGAGTTTTATATTCTCTCCAATTACTCTTCTTAACATGTTTAGTAGGTTCTCAATTGCATTATTGATATTTAGTATTTTAGGTGTGATAACCTGTTTTCTTGCAAAAGCAAGTAGTTGTTGTGTTAGTTCTATTGAGCGTTGAGCAGCTTTTTTAATCTCATTTATATTATTTAAAATATCTTTGTTATCTTTTGTTTGTTCTATAATAATATCACTATACCCCAATATTACACTCAACATGTTGTTAAAGTCATGAGCAATTCCTCCAGCAAGTCTCCCAATAGACTCCATTTTTTGTGCCTGAGACAATTGAGTTTGAAGTCTCTCTTTTTCTGCCTCTGCTTTTTTTCTTTGAGTTATATCAATTAAAGAGAATTGGAGTAATTTAGTATCTCTAAGAGTAAAAGATAAAAGATGAACCTCAGCATCCCAAATCTCACCATTAGCTCTCTGATGCCTCCATTCAAATATTATTGATTCATTTTTTATAGCATAATCAATATAATATTTAGATGCTTTCTCAGAACTTTCTCCATTACATTGAATTAATGTTGATACATCAAGTGGAGTTTTTCCAATAAGTTCATTTTTATCCTTAAAACCATAGATATTAATAGCAGCTTGATTACAATCAATATATTGAAAATTAAATGAATCCATGATAATAATTGGAACTCTTGAACTCTCAAAAACTCTCTCTCTAAACTCTTCACCCTCTTTTAAATCTTTTATTTTCAAATTTAATCTTTTTTTTAAAATAATTGATATGGATATAAGAGATATTATCAATATTACAAAAAATCCAGTTGATATTTTTATAAAAAATATCATTTCTGAAGATAATCCTATATTTAACTCTAATGGAATCCATTTTTTTCTTATTTTCTCAATCTCTTCATTTGAGATAGAGTCAAGTGTTTTTTGAATGATACTATATAGTAAAGGATATTTTCTACTAATACCAATTGTAAGTTGAAAAGAAAAATCTACTTCAGAAACAATACTTAAATTTGGTAAATTAAGTTTTTCAATGTAATATGATGCTGTAGCTATGTTTTCTACAAAGGCATCATATTCACCTGCAGATAATTTTATTAACCCCTCAGAGATATTTTTTACTGAAATAACCTCAAAATTATTTAATATCCCTTTATCTTTAAGATATTTTTCTGTGGAATAATTTAATACAACTCCAACTTTTTTACCTGATAGTTTTATAAAGCTATTTAGAGTGTTATTTTTTGTTGTTGTAATAAGAACAATAGGTATAGATATATATGGAGTTGTAAAAAAACTATAATCCTCTCGTTCTGTTGTTTTTGTAATGCTTGGGAGAATAGATGCCTCTCCTGACTTTAAAGAGTCTAAAACAATACTCCAATTATCTGAATATTTTTTTTGAAGTTTAATATTAAGTTTTTTTTCTATAATTTTCATTATATCAGAACTCATTCCATCAAACTCTTTTTTATCAGAAAGAAACTCAATTGGTGGAAAATTTGTTTCAAAATATAGATTAATTGAGTTTTTATTGATATTTAACCAATCTTTTTCCTGTTGTGTTAATATTGTTGTTGAAAAAATTGTTTCAGATATGAGATATAAAAACACAAAGAATAACTTAAAATCCAATTTGTTTAATATTTTATAAGTGAATTTTAAGCTATTTTTTATAAAAAGTACCATACTTTCAGTCATTAAAATAGTTATTATAAGAGTAACATTAAAAGAGTAATAAATCAAATAATTCGTTTTATTAAAGAGATAAAATCTATTTTTACAAATATCTTTATTTTACTATATTAAAATTCAAAAATAATATTTTATAGTAATATTAAATCAGCTTAAATAAGAAGAT
Organism: bacterium; assembly: GCA_016936735.1. Classification (GTDB taxonomy): domain Bacteria; phylum UBP6; class JAFGXH01; order JAFGXH01; family JAFGXH01; genus JAFGXH01. The sequence goes on along the minus strand of JAFGXH010000321.1, from coordinate 49,841 downwards.
GAAACTGTTTTCTATTTTTTTTATAAATAATAAAAATATAATGTGTGGAATTAATTTTAAAAATGATATTATAATAATTACTATTTAGATTTTTAAATTCCAGAATTGAAGAATAATCGTATATAAAATAGTTTTTTCTCTTGAAAAATAGTTCGTTTTATGATATCTTCTAACGCTTATTATATGGACTCTTTAGTTCTGAGGAGAAATTATGACTGAATATACTACAGAAGATAAGGCCAAAAACCCAGAGATGAAGTGGTACATTGTACATACATACTCTCAATTTGAGAAAAGTGTAAAAAAATCTTTGGAGGATATGATTATCAAAAATAGTCTTCAAGAGTATTTCGGTGAGATAATGATTCCTGTTGAACGTGTTATTGGTGCTGGAAAAGACTCTACAAGAGTTTCTGAAAGAAAATTCTATCCTGGATATGTTCTTATTCAGATGGTATTAAATGACACAACATGGTCTTTAGTAAAAAGTGTACCAAAAGTAACCTACTTCGTGGGTAGTAAAAATAAACCTCAGCCACTCTCAAATGCAGAGGTGGCACATATTATGAATCAACAAAAAGAGGGAGCCGCTAAATCAGCTAAGCCTAAAGAGAGTTTTGCTGTTGGTGATCAAGTTAAAGTTATTAATGGACCATTTGTTAATTTTCCTGCGATTATTGATGATATTCGTAATGGCAAATTAAGAGTAAGTATTAATATCTTTGGTCGTGAAACACCAGTAGAACTCGAGCTAAGTGATGTTGAATTGTGGCGTGATTAAGGAGTAATTCATGGCAAAGAAAATTACCGGTATGGTAAAATTGCAACTTCCTGCACAAAGTGCAACACCACAACCACCAGTTGGTCCAGCTCTTGGTCAACATGGGGTTAATATTATGGCATTTGTTAAAGCATTTAATGCTGAAACACAAAATCTTGAAAAAGGATTAATTATCCCAACTGTTATAACAATCTATGCAGATCGTTCTTTTACATTTGTTACAAAAACACCACCAGCATCTGTTCTTTTGAAAAAAGCTGCAGGTATTAAAAGTGGTTCTGGAGAGCCAAATAAAGTTAAAGTTGGTTCTGTAACAATGAAACAGGTTCGTGAAATTGCAGAATTTAAAATGCCTGACTTAAATGCAGCAAATGTTGAGACTGCAATTAATAGTATTTTAGGTACTGCTAGAAGTATGGGAATTAAAGTTGTTGACTAAAAGGAGTGTATAATGAAACATGGTAAAAACATAAAAAAAGTGTACGAATCCTTTGATACAACAGCTACTTATACATTAGCAGAAGGGATTGATATACTTAAAAAAGTAAAATTTGCAAAATTTAATGAGACTGTAGAGGTTGCAATTAATCTTGGTGTTGACCCTCGTCATGCAGATCAAAATATTCGTGGTGCAGCATTAATGCCAAAAGGTCTTGGAAAAACTGTTCGTATTTTAGTTTTTTGCCAAGGCGAAAATGAGACTATTGCTAAAAATGCTGGTGCAGATTATGTTGGTGGAGATGAATTAGCTACAAAAATCCAATCAGAAGGATGGATGGATTTTGATGTTGTTGTTGCAACTCCAGATATGATGCGTGTTGTGGGTAAACTTGGTAAAGTTCTTGGACCAAGAGGATTAATGCCAAACCCAAAAACAGGAACTGTTACAGCAAATGTTGCAGAGGCGATTAGAGAATTAAAAGCGGGAAAAGTATCTTTCCGTGTTGATAAAAAAGGTATCATCCATGCACCTGTTGGTAAAATATCTTTTGAAACAGGTGATTTAATAGAGAATATTGATTCATTAGTTGATGTATTGAAAAAATTAAAACCATCCAGCTCCAAAGGAACTTACTTTAAAAAAATGACTGTAAGCTCAACTATGGGACCTGGTGTGAAAGTGGATGTTTCGTCTGTGGTTAAGTAGTACTTAGTCAAAGAAAACGGGGGTTTAGACTTAATAATCCTGTTGAGACAGAAATTTCTGCTTCTTTGACAACAATTGTTGAGAAAGGAGTTTATTGTGAAAAGCAAAGCCCAAAAAAAAGAGTTAATCGATGCTTTGCATGGAAAGTTTGAATCAGCTGTATCTGCAGTTGTCCTTAATTATCAAGGAGTTAAAGCTGGAGATATGGATGAATTGAGAAAAACTCTCCGTACAAAAGGTATTGATTTTTATGTTGTAAAAAACAGCCTTGCTCGTATTGCAACTAATGATACAGAACTTAGTGTAATCGGGAAAATGTTTAGAGGTCCCATTAGTGTTGCTGTTTCTGCAACAGATGCTGTTGCTCCTGCAAAAGAGTTAGATGAGTTTGCTAGAAGATTTAAATCACTTGAGATTTTAGGTGGTTATCTTTCAGGAAAAATGCTATCTCCTGATGAAGTAAGAGCATTAGCTAAACTTCCATCACTTGATGGTATGAGAGCACGTTTTTTAAGCGTTTTAATGGGTGTTCCTTCAAAATTTGCACGTCTTGTTAATGCATATAAAGAGAAGCAAGAGGGACAAAATTAATTTCAAATTGTAATTTTATTTTAAGGAGTTAAAAATGGCTGTAACAAGAGCAGAAGTTATTGATTTTTTGAGCAACTTAACCATTTTAGAGATGTCAGATCTTGTAAAAGAATTAGAAACACAATGGGGTGTTAGTGCAGCAGCAGCAGTTGCAGTTGCAACAGGTGGTGGAGAATCTACAGCAGCAGTTGAAGAAAAAACTGAATTTGATGTTGTTCTTACTGATGGTGGACAAGAGAAAATTAAAGTTATCAAAGTTGTTAAAGATGTAACAGGTTTAGGACTTAAAGAGGCAAAAGCATTAGTTGATGGTGCACCTCAAGTTGTTAAACAGGCTCTCCCTAAAGACCAAGCAGAAGACCTTGTTCAAAAATTAATTGCAGCAGGTGCTGTAGCTGAAATGAAATAGTTTTTTAATTTTATGAAGGCGTTGCCTTTGAAAATAGTATTTCTACATTATCTTAACCTAGCTTGTCAAAAACAAGCTAGGTTTTCCTTTTTTTTCGATTTTATTCTGAGTGAGGTTACATGTCAGAATTAATTCAATCTAACTTTAGATTAAGAAAAAGTTTTGCAAAAATTAAAAATTTAATAACTGTTCCAAATCTTCTTAAAAACCAGGTTGATTCATTTAAAAAATTTTTAGATTTAAATGTTGATCCTACTCAAACAGGTCTACATAGACTATTCCAATCTCTTTTTCCAGTAAGAAGTAGTGATGGAACAGTTATTATTGACTATTTAGGATTCAAAATAGGAGATCCTAAATATGATGTTGATGAGTGTAGATATAGAGGTGCTAATTATGCTGTTCCTCTTAATGTTGAGTTTCAGTTAACTATTAATGAGAAAATTCCATTACCAGGAAATCAATTTAAACTTCAAACAAAAGAGATAAGAAATCAAAATGTATATTTTGGTGAGATCCACATAATGACAAATGAGGGTACATTTATTGTAAATGGAACAGAGCGTGTTGTTGTAATGCAGCTTCATCGTTCACCTGGTTTATCTTATGTTAAGGAGGCAACTACTCTTTTAAATAGAGCTGTAACTTATCAAGCTAAAATAATACCTGCAGTTGGTTCTTGGCTTGTTTTTGAATTTGATTCAAAAGAGCTCTGTTATGTTCAAATTGATACAAAAAGAAAACTTCAAGTTACAACACTTTTAAAAGCTCTTGGATATTCAGGAGAGGAGATTATTCATTATTTCTATGAAAATGAAAAAATCCGTATGGAAAGAGGAATTGAAGTTGATCCTGAAACAGGGAAAAAAGAGGAGAAAATTCTTCTTTTTAAAAAAGTTAACTTTGATTGGCTTCTTGGAAAAAAAATTAATCATGAGTTTAGACATCCTGAAACAGGAGAGGTTGTTGTAAAAGCATCAATGCTTTTAAATAAACGTAATCTTGATAAGTTAAGACAGGCAAATATTACAGAGATTCCAATTAAAGAGGCTGATGTAAGTTTTTTTGCATATTCAAATATTCTTGATACCAAAAATAATCTTCTTAAAATGGTTGGAGAGGAGATAAACAAAGAGGATTTAGAGACTCTTTATGATTCAGGTATAAGAGAGTTTGATATTATATATCTTGATAAAACAAGCTCTGGACCATATATAAAAGATACTCTTCTATCTGACAAAGTAACCGATCTTTTATTAAAAGATGTTGCACTCTGTTCTCTTGATAGAATTAGAGATGAAGATCACAAAGATCTTATTACAAGGCTTAAATTTAAAAATAGTGAAGATGAGGGGGATTTTAAAGAGCTTGCACGCAGATTTACCTCTTCACCAACACAAAATGCAGAGGTTAGAGAGAAATTTACAAAAATGGTTTTTGATCTTCTTGGATCTGACTTTTTTAATGAAGAGATTCATCGTCAAGCATTAAAAGAGATTTTTAGAAGAATGAGACCTAATGAACCTGCAACATTTAAAGAGGCTGAAGGCTTCTTATACCAAATGTTATTTGATTCAAATAGATATGATTTGTCAGAAGTTGGTAGAATTAAATTCAATATCAAACTTCGAAAAGAGCATTTAGCATTCAAAAAATTATCATATCTTTTCTCTAAGTCTCTTGAAGAAAAAGTAACAAAATATTTTGAAAAAATAATGAGAAGAGATAGTGCTAAAAATGAGGATTTATCAGAATTTTCATCTGTTAGTATTGTTACTGATTCTCTATTACATATCACAAAAACAGTTCTTTCTGTTGGGTTTAAAGATATTGTTTCCAAAATGAGTGATAAGATTACAACATCATTTGAAAAAACATTATCACAAAAAATTTTAGATGAGATTCTTTTATTTCCAGAAAATAAACAGATTATTTTAAATACTCTTCTTTGGATTAAATCCTTTATTGAAGAGAATATTCTTCCTAAATTAGAGTTTGATAGTGAAGAGGCAAAAGAGAGATTTACATATCTTTTAATGGAAGAGGCTTTCTTTTTTACCAAGAAAACTTTAACAAAAGAGGATATAATAGAGTCTTTAAAATATCTTATTGATATTAAAAATAATGGTTTAAATGGAGCTATTGTTGATGATATAGATCATCTTTCAAATAGAAGAGTTCGTGCTGTTGGTGAGTTAGTTGAACTTGAGTTTAAAAAAGGTTTTCTCAAAATCATCAAAGCAATTGAGGATAAAATGGTATCATCTTCTGATATTGAGCTTGTTAATCCTCATGAACTAATTAATCCAAAACCATTACATGCAACATTAAATGAGTTTTTTGGTTCATCTCAGCTTTCTCAATTTATGGATCAGACAAATCCTCTTTCTGAAATTACTCATAAAAGAAGATTATCTGCTCTTGGACCATCAGGTTTAAAAAGAGAGCGTGCAGGTTATGAGGTTCGTGACGTTCATGCAACTCACTATGGAAGAATCTGTCCTATTGAAACACCAGAGGGACAAAATATTGGTCTTATATCCTCTTTAGCTGTTTTTGCTGAGATTAATGATTATGGCTTTCTTGAAAGTCCATATCGTATGGTTGAAAACGGAGTTATAACAAATAAACTCCACTATTTTTCTGCTCTTGAAGAGTCTGGAAAAATTATAGCTCAAGCTAAAGTAAAATTTGATGAAAATCAAAAAATAACATATGATTATGTTTATGCAAGAAAAGATGGTGATTTTGTTTATGTTAAACCATCTGATGTTGAGATAATGGATATTTCAACATACCAAATGGTTTCTGTTGCTGCATCAATGATTCCATTTTTACAACATGATGATGCAAACCGTGCTTTAATGGGTTCTAATATGCAACGTCAGGCTGTTCCTCTTCTTCATACAGAGGCTCCTTTTATTGGAACTGGTATGGAGGTTCATGTTGGAAAAGACTCTGGTATGGTTGTTATTGCCCGTAGATCTGGTGTTGTTGAGTATGTTGATGCAAATAGAATTGTTGTAAGAGCAGATGCAACAGAGGATATTGAAGAGACAGAGGCTGATATTTATAATTTATCAAAATATCGTCGTTCAAATCAGAACACCTGTATTAATCAGCTTCCTGTTGTTCATAAAGGTGATAGAATTAATAAAGGTGATGTTCTTGCTGATGGACCTGCAACCGATATGGGTGAGATTGCCCTTGGTCGTAATATAGTTGTTGCCTTTATGCCTTGGAATGGTTACAACTATGAGGATGCAATTCTTATCTCTGAAAAAGTTGTTAAAAATGATATTTTTACCTCTATTCACATTGAAGAGGAGGAGGTTTTTGCAAGAGATGTAAAACTTGGTGCAGAGACTATTACACGAGATGTTCCTGGTGCTAAAGAGGATAAGCTTTCAAAACTTGATGAGAGTGGTATTATCCGAATTGGTTCAAAAGTAAAGCAGGATGATATTCTTGTTGGTAAAATTACTCCAAGAGCAGAGCAACAATTAACTCCAGAAGAGAGATTGTTAAGAGCTATTTTTGGAAGTAAAGCTGATGAAGTGAAGGATACATCATTAAGAGTATCTACTGGTATATCTGGTACTGTTATTGATGTTAAAATATTTACAAGAAAAGGTGTTGAAAAAGATGCTCGCTCTATTTTAATAGAGAATGAGGAGGAACAACGTCTTAAAAAAGATGCAAATGACCAAAAAAGAATTATTAAGAAAAATGCTTATGCTCGTATTGAGGAGCTTGTTGTTGGAAAAGTTGCATCTGAAACACTATTTTCTAAAGATGGAAGAAAAATAATTGCAAAAGGTGATTCATATACAAAAGATAATTTTGCACTTTTAAATGAAGAGCTTTATAGTGATGTTAAAGTAGAGGACTCCTCTGTTAATAAAAAACTAAAAGCTATTATTAGTAATCTATCTAAAAAAGTGAAATACATTGATCAAATGTATAAAAAGAAAATAGAGACTCTCTCTAAAGGGGATGAGCTTACACCTGGAGTTAGAAAAATGGTTAAAGTTATTTTAGCTATTAAAAGAAAACTACAGGTTGGTGATAAAATGTCTGGACGTCATGGTAATAAAGGGGTTGTATCTCGTATTCTTGCAGAGGAGGATCTTCCATATTTACCAGATGGTACTCCTGTTGAGATGGTTTTAAATCCTCTTGGTGTTCCATCACGTATGAATATTGGCCAGATTTTAGAGGTTCATCTTGGTTGGGCTGCAAAAGGTCTTGGAGAGAAACTTTATAAAATGTATCAAGAAAAAAGATCTCTTGAAGAGATTAAAGAGTTTCTTTATCAAATATATGATAAACCTGAAGAGAAAGTTTATGTTGATGCTTTAAATAAGGATAATTTAGAGCTTTTTGTTGAAAAACATAAAACTGGTCTATTTTTTGCTAACCCTGTGTTTGATGGAATCACAGAGGAGGGAATTAGAAAAAAACTAATTCTTGCTGATCTTCCTGAAAATGGAAGAACTATTCTTTTTGATGGTCAATCAGGAGAGCCATTTGACCAAGAGGTTACTGTTGGTGTTATGTATATTCTAAAACTACATCACTTAGTTGATGAAAAAATACATGCTCGTTCAACAGGACCATACTCTCTTGTTACTCAACAACCTCTTGGAGGTAAAGCTCAATTTGGAGGCCAACGTCTTGGAGAGATGGAGGTTTGGGCTCTAGAGGCATATGGTGCGGCTTATATTCTTCAAGAGTTTTTAACTGTTAAATCTGATGATATTAATGGTAGAGACCGTATGTATGAAGCTATTGTTAAGGGTGACAATGTTCTTCGTGCAGGTACCCCGGAGGCCTTTAATGTTTTATTAAAAGAACTTGAGGCTCTTTGTTTAAAAATTGAGAAACTCGATGATGAGAGTATCAATCGTTATGAAGAGCTTCGTCGTGAAAAGCTGGGAACCATTATCGATTGATGATGAGAATTTTTATTTTTATATAATACAAAACTTGTCCCTCTGTGAAATCAGGGGGACTTTTAAACTCTTTTGATTGGAGGAAGCTTGAACGACGTTTTTTTTGGAACCAACAATATAAAAAAAGAGATTAATGATAAAAACTATACTGCACTAAGAATCTCTCTAACCTCTCCTGATGATATCAGAGATCACTCAAATGGAGAGGTTAAAAAACCTGAAACAATCAATTATAGAACACATAAACCTGAACCAGATGGCCTTTTTTGTGCAAAAATATTTGGTCCAGTAAAAGATTATACCTGTTTATGTGGAAAATATAAAAAAAGAAAATATGAGGGGCTAACTTGTGAGAAATGTGGTGTAAAAATTACAAGTTCTTCAGTAAGAAGAAATTGGATTGGTCATATTGAATTGGCAAGTCCTGTAATTCATCCTTGGTTTTTTCGTTCTCCAAGTAAAATCGGTTACCTACTAAATTATACTCATGTTGAGATGAGTAAACTTTTGTTTGAGGATTTTTATGCTGTTGTAAATCCTGGATTTACAGGTCTTTATAGAGATGATGTGATGAAAGAGGGATTGATTATGACCGAAGAGGCATATCAATTATTAACAGACACACTTCCTCAAATTTTTTTAAATATTCCAGAGGAGAGATTATCTGATATTAAAAATAGAAAACTTTATGTTGTTACAAGGGGAAATGATGATTTTAAAGAGTGTTCCCTTATAACACTTGAAGAGTTTATGGATAATCGATCAATTGGTGCAGAAACTGGTGAAACTGCATTAAATTTCTTAAGAGAGAAATTAGGTGATTTTTATAAAAATAGAAAATATCTCAATGCTCTTATTGATAGTTTTTGTGATTTAGAGGGAAAAGAGTATCTTTATGATTCAGATTTTTCACATCTACCATCAAACTTTATCAATCCATCCTATCTTGTAGATCTCCTTTTTGGAGAGGTTTATTGTGTAACAACAGTACAAGATATTAAGGGAGTAGAAACTATATCTCTTCCATCAGTTGGTGATTGGTTAAATAAAGATGAATATCTTGCATTAATTGGTGAAACCAAGCTTTTTGAAGCAGAAACAGGTTTCTCAATGCTTAAAAAGTTTTTTGATACATTTTCTGCAGATAGAGGTGCTGAATCACTAAGTGCCTTATTAGAAAGAATTGATTTAAAAAGTCTCTCAGATATTCTTCGTATACAACTAAAAAAAGAGACATCTGAAACAAAAAAGAAAAAATATTCACAAAGACTCAAAATTGTTGAGGCTTTTTATATATCAGAAAACAAAGCAGAGTGGATGATTTTAAATGTTATTCCTGTTCTTCCTCCAGATTTAAGACCATTAGTTCCTCTTGAGGGTGGACGTTTTGCAACAAGTGATTTAAATGATCTATATCGTCGTATTATTACAAGAAATAATCGTTTAAAAAAACTTATTGATATTGGAGCTCCATCTATCATTGTTAGAAATGAGAAAAGAATGCTTCAAGAGGCTGTTGATGCTCTTTTTGATAACTCATCAATGACAAAACCTGCAAAATCAAATAATGGTCGCCCATTAAAATCTCTTACAGAGTCTTTAAAAGGAAAACAGGGACGTTTTCGTCAACATCTATTAGGAAAACGTGTTGACTACTCTGGTCGTTCAGTTATTACAATTGGTCCAGATTTAAAATTACATCAATGTGGTTTACCTAAAAAAATGGCTCTTGAGTTATTTAAACCATTTATTTTCAACAAATTGATAGAAAGAGGTTTAGTTACTAATGTAAAATCAGCTAAGAAAAAAGTTGAAGATCAGGAAGAGGTAGTATTTGAAGTTCTTGAAGATATTGTAAAAGAGCATCCAGTATTACTAAACCGTGCTCCAACTCTTCATAGACTTGGTATTCAGGCATTTGAACCAATTTTAGTTGAAAGTAAATCTATTCAGCTTCATCCTCTTGTTTGTGTTGCATTTAATGCGGACTTTGATGGTGACCAGATGGCTGTACATCTTCCTTTATCAATTGAGGCTCAAATTGAGGCAAGAGTATTGATGATGTCTACAAACAATATTCTTTCTCCTGCAAGTGGAAAACCAATTATATCTCCACATCAAGATATTGTACTTGGTTTATACTATATAACAAGAGAGAGATATTTTCGTAAAGGTGGTGGTTGGTTACCTGATATTCCTAATCTTGATTTAAAAGAGAATGAGGAGGCTGGTTTAACATCAAAAGATGCACTTAAATCTCTTGGAGTTGATGTTGATTTAAAAAAACTTGGAAAGAAAGATTTTCAATTTTCATCATTAAAAGAGGCATATTGTGTATATAAATTGTCTCAACAAAATAGATTTGAATATGAAAAAATTCAAGGAGATACTCTTTTACCAGTTGTTTCAAATGGTAAAAAATCACTATTAACTCCTGCTCAAATTGAGCTTGGTCTTTTTAGAGAGAATGGAGGAATGGTATTCTCATCTCCTGAAGAGGCAGTAATGGCTCTTGAGTATGATAAAGTTGATATTCATGCTAAAGTTAAAGTTAGAATAGAGGGAAAACTTGAGGATACAACTCCTGGTAGAATTCTGTTTTGGCAAATTACTCCTAAAAAATCTGATCCTGAATTTGAAGGAAGAGGATTAAGATTTATGGATATAAATAAAGTTTTAGGTAAAAAAGAGATTACAAAACTACTTCATAAATGTTTTATTGAGGTTGGACCTAAGGCAACTGTTATTTTTGCTGATAAAATTAAAGATCTTGGTTTTAGACAGGCAACACTTTCTGGAATCTCTGTTAATATCAATGATATGATTATTCCTGAAGCAAAAAAATCTATTCTTGAAGAGGCTCAACATAAAATTGAGGAGTTTGATGAGCAGGTTGCAAATGAACTTCTCTCTGAAGATGAAAAAATTAATAGAGTAAAAGAGCTTTGGGAAAAAACAACAGAAAGAGTATCTAATGCTATTACAAAATACATTAGTAAAGTGAATGTTAAAACTGTTGATAAATATGGATTCTCTGTTGTAAAAGAGGAGGATAGTTTAAATCCAATCTATATTATGAAAGACTCTGGAGCTCGTGGTTCTGATAGCCAGATTAAACAGGTATCAGGGATGCGTGGTCTTATGACTAAACCTAATGGAGATATTATTCCAACACCAATTAAAGCAAACTTTCGTGAAGGTTTGTCTGTGTCAGAGTATTTTATTTCAACACATGGTGCTAGAAAAGGTCTTTCAGATACAGCTCTTAAAACAGCTTCATCTGGTTATTTAACAAGAAAACTTGTTGATGTTGCTCATGATGCTATTGTTACATCTTATGATTGTGGTACAATTGTTGGTCTTGAGGTGGATATTGATGAGATTGAGGGTAAAAACAATGCTGAAAAACAGGAACTATTTATTGATAGAATACTTGGTCGTACAGCATTAGATGATGTTGTTACATCTGATGGAAGAGTTATTGTTCCAAAAGGTGAAGAGATTAATGAGAAAGTTATTGATGATATTTTAGAGGCAGGTATTGAGACTGTAAGAATTAGATCTGTTCTAACTTGTAAATCAAGAAAAGGTGTTTGCCGTAAATGTTATGGTAGAGATCTTGCAAGAGGAGAGCAGGTTAATATTGGTGAAGCAATTGGAGTTATTGCTGCTCAATCAATTGGAGAGCCAGGAACACAGTTAACAATGCGTGTATTCCATCAAGGAGGGGTTGCATCTGGTTCTGCTTCAGAACTTGAATATCTCTCTAAAGTTGAAGGTAAAGTTGTTTTTGACCGTATATCAACAATTAAAGATAAAGATGGTGTTGATGTTGTTGTTACTCGTAATGGTAATCTTAGACTTATTGATAAAAATGGTCGTGAAAAAGAGGTTATTAATGTTGAGTATGGTTCAAAAATATTTGTAAAAGATGCTCAAGAGGTTCTTAAAAATTCAAAAATTCTACAAAAAGATCCACACTCCAAAGTTATTATATCTGAGGTTGGTGGAACTGTAAAATTTATGGATTTAGTACAAGATGTTACTTACAAAGAGGAGGTTTCTCAAAGTAAAGCAAAAACAGGACATGAAAGTACTATTAAAAGAATTATTGAACATAAAGGTAAAAAGGAGTTTAAACCTGCAATTGCTATAGTTGATGAGTTTGGTCAACCAATTACAGTTAGATCCACAAAAGATAGAGAGGAGATTGCGGTTTACCATCTTACAAAAGATTTTGGTATTGCTGCTGCTATAAGAGATGGTCAGAAAATAGAGCCTGGAACTGTTTTAGCAAGTAAAACCAAAACACAGCGTAAAAATGAGGATATTGTTGCTGGTCTTCCTAGAGTTGAAGAGCTTTTTGAAGCTAGAAAACCAAAAGATACTGCACTTGTATCTGAAATTGATGGTATTGTTGAGTTTGGAACTGCAACTAAAACAAAAGTTAGAATTAAAATCAAACCTGAAGTTGGTAAAGAGAAACAGTATGAGATTCCACGTACAAAAGAGACTGTTGTAAAAGATGGTGACTATATTCGTGCTGGAGAGCGTATTACTGAAGGGGATATTAACCCACATGATATTCTTAAAATTAAGGGTGAAAAAGAGCTTTCTAAATTTCTTGTAAAAGAGATCCAGAAAGTTTATCGTAGCCAGGGTGTTGCAATCAATGATAAACACATTGAGGTTATTGTTCGCCAAATGCTTAAAAAAGTTCAGATTATTCATGCTGGAGATAGCGTTTTCTTAAGTGAAGAGAATATTGACCGCTTTAGATTTGAAGATGAGAAAATGAAGCTTCTCAAACTTCGTAAAAGACCAGCAACTGCAAAACCGCTTCTTTTAGGTATTAGCCGTGCTGCATTAACAACAGAGTCTTTTATCTCTGCTGCATCTTTCCAAGAGACAACTAAAGTTCTCACAGAAGCAGCTATTCATGGTAAAATCGATTACCTTATGGGATTAAAAGAGAATGTTATTATGGGACGTTTAATTCCTGCTGGAACTGGTATTCAAAACTACTCCAGATTAGAGATGGAGGTTGTTCGTTCTGAGGATGAGATTCTTTAATATCTAAAACTTGAAAAATAGTTTAAAATATATTATTAAAAAAGGGGAAGCTTTCTTCCCCTTTTTTAATTTCTGTTTACTATTTAGAGGAAATAATGAAAAAATTAATTCTGTTTTTACTATTTGCAATATCTTTATCTCTTTTTGGAGGAGAGAGATTTATTACAATTGGAGCTGTTGGTGATATAATGTTAGGAACAAACTATCCTGATGAAAGCTATCTACCTGAAAAAGATGGTTCAAATTTAATGAGAGCTGCATATAAATATTTTAAAAAAGTTGATGTTCTTTTTGGAAATTTGGAAGGACCTCTTGCTGATAATGCTCCACTTCATAAAAAATGTAGTAATCCAAAGAACTGCTATGCATTTAAAACTCCAACAACATATATAAAAAATTATATAGAGGCAGGATTTCATCTGTTAAATTTAGCAAATAACCACTCTGGAGATTTTGGAGAGGAGGGAAGGGTAGAAACAAAAGCTACACTAGAGAAAGCAGGAATTGCATACTCTGGTATTATTGGTGATATTGCTATTATTGAGAAAAAAGGGAAAAAAATAGGAATGATTGGTTTTGCTCCAAATTGGGGAACATATAGTATAAATAATATTCCAGAGGCATCAAAATTAGTAAAAGAGCTATCAAAAAAAGTTGATATTGTTATAGTATCTTTTCATGGTGGAGCGGAGGGAAAAAATGCATCAAATGTTGTTGATGGAATGGAAAACTATTTAGGAGAAAATAGAGGTGATTTGAAAAAATTTACTCATGAAGTTATTGATGCTGGAGCAGATATTGTAATTGGTCATGGACCTCATGTTCCACGTGGAACAGAAATTTATAAAAATAGATTAATCCTTTATAGCTTAGGAAATTTTACAACCTATGGTCGTTTTAGTCTTAAAGGTAAAGCTGGATATGCACCTTTTGCAATGATAGATCTTGCAGAGGATGGCTCTTTTGTATCAGGTGAAATAGTATCATTTAAACAGATTGGAAGAGGTGGTATTGAATTCGATTCTAATCATTCAGCAGCAAAAGAGATATCTCGCCTTACAAAAGAGGATTTTCCAAATACAGAAATCTCAATCTCAAATAGTGGAAAAATATCTAAAAAAACAAAATAATCTTCACTATATTTTTTTATTTTAGATAAATACAAAAGAGATTGATTTAAAATCCTATTTTGTTAAAATATGATTGACTCTTTTTATATTTTTTTATAATATTGATTGTGTTTATTAAGGAGCAGAAGATGTCTGACCAAAAGGAGTATATAAAAATTGTTCTTAGTAACTTTATGTTTCGAGAACTTGATGCAAATGGTTTTAAAATCCTTTTTGAGAATGCTGTGATTAGAAGTTATAAAATAGGAGATGTAATTCTTAAAGAGGGTGATAGTGGAGATCGTTTCTGTATGGTTGTTTCTGGCTCAGTTTCTGTAAGTACTCTTAAAGATGGTATTCCAACAGAGCTTGCAAGATTAGAGACTGGAGCAATTATTGGAGAGGTTGCTGCATTAACAGGGGCAAAAAGAACTGCAACTGTAACAGCTTTTGAGGAGACTAAAGTTATCTTTTTTCATAAAGATGCTCTTGAAAAACTAATACATATATATCACTCTTTAAAAGAGCGTTTTGAGAAAGTTATTATAGCAAGGGCAGAACAGACTATAACAAAATTAATTTCTGATGAGGATTAAAAATTGTGGTAAAAATAAAAAAAGACCCAATACTTCTTCTATTCTACACAATTATTATTATATCATCATTTTATTTAGGACACTATTTTGCTTATGGTTGGATAGAGAATCTATTTGATATATATACAGGTGCAACAGTTTTTACATTTAGTATATATCTTCTATCTTTGCTATCTATAAATGAAAGAAATCCATTCTCACTAGAGTTTCTGATACGATTGGTATTCTCAATTGGAACAGCTGGTCTATTTTCAAGTGCAATATCCTACTATCTTCCATTATGGAGATTTAATCCTAGAGCTCTTGTCTATTTATCATTCATAATACTATTTTTTGTCTATGTTTTTAGAGTTATTCTTTATAGATTTACAACTAAATCTATTGAGAATGTTATGATTATTGGCTCAGGAAAGGCTGCTAAAATTATAGGTGACTGTATTGAAAAATATAACCTTCTTTATAAGTTAAAGGGTTATATTGATTATGAAAAATCTCATTATGAGGATTTAGATCCTAAATATATATATCGAGATATTGATAATATAGAGGAGACTCTTAAAAAAAATGATGTTAATTTAATAATATTGGCTCAAGAGTTAGAGCAGGATGATCTACTATTACAATATGTTGTTAATATGAAGTTAAAAGGGTATAAAGTTGTATATATGGCAGATATTTATGAATCTTTAACAGGTAAAGTTCCTATAAAATTTATAAATAATAACTGGTTTATTAATTCAGATTTCTACTCCATCTATAGTAAATTTTTTCAAAATATTAAACGAATAATAGATATAATTGGCTCTATAATTGGATTAATACTTACTTCCCCTATTATTTTGATAACAATGCTTTTAATAAAATTAGAGGATAGAGGTCCTATATTTTTTTTGCAGGAGCGAGTTGGACTAAATGGAGATATTTTTAAAATAATTAAATTTCGTTCAATGAAAGTTGGTTCAGAAAAGGGTGCTTTATATACAGCAAAAGGTGACTCTAGAATAACTAGAATAGGGAATTTTATAAGAAAAACAAGAGTTGATGAGATTCCTCAATTTATAAATGTTTTAAAAGGGGAGATGTCAATTATTGGTCCAAGAGCTGAATGGATAAAACTTGTTAATGAGTATGAGAAAAAAATTCCATACTATAAAATAAGACATCTTGTTAAACCAGGAATTACAGGTTGGGCTCAAGTTGAGTTTCAATATGGTGCCTCAATTGATGATGCTTTTGAAAAATTACAGTATGATTTATACTATATAAAACATAATAATTTAATGTTAGATATAATTATTTTTATAAAAACAGTGGGTGTTATGTTTTTTTTCAAAGGGAGATAGTTTCGCTTTTTTCTTTCTCTTTTTTATCTCTATTTTTTTCAACAAAAATTGGAGTATTTTTTTTATAATCATACTCTGTGTAATAAAAAAGAGTTGACCAAGTTGATGGTGTTGGTGTAAATATTTGAACCTGTTCTGGTCGATATTTTAAAATATTTCTTAAATCATTTTTTAACTCTTTTTGATCATTAACTGTTGAATTAGGGTGAGATGTCATAAAATAGTAGCTTAAAAATAGTTTCTTCTCCAATTTTTGATTTGTTTTATGAAACATTGATAAAAAATCAAAAAGTGTTTTTTTATCTGGTTTTCCCATACACTCTAAAACATTTTTTCCTGTATGCTCTGGAGCAATTTTCATCTGTCCTGATATGTGATGAGTTAAAATATCTTTTAGATATCTCTCTCCATTTATTTTATCATTCACAATTAAATCATATCTTATTCCAGAGGAGATAAATAGTTTTTTAATTTTTTTATTATCTCTAAGTTTTTTCAGTAAAGATATCTGTTTTTCATGATTTAACTTTAAAGATGGACATATTTTTGGAAAAATACATCGTTTATCTTTGCATACACCATGTTTTTCTGCTTTAGCACAGCTCATCTCATACATATTTGCTGTTGCACCACCAACATCAAATATAAAGCCTTTAAAGTTTTTCTGTTTAGTTAATATATCAATCTCTTTAAGAATAGATGATTCAGAGCGACTTCTTATAACTCTTCCCTGATGAATTGCTATTGAGCAAAAGTTACACTCTCCAAAACATCCACGATGTGTTGTTATTGATGATTTTATTGTATCTAATGCTTTTACAGAACCAATAGCTCTCTCATTAGGATGTAAATCATACTCATAATCAAGAGAGTCATAATATAAGTCTAGCTCACTCTGCTTTTCATAATATTGAGGAGGATTTTGAACTAAATATCTTGTTTCATCATGTTTTTGAACTAACCCTTTTGCAATAATTGGATCACTATTTTCATAGAAAGTTGAAAACATGTTAAAAAAACTTTTTTTATCTTTTAATACCTCATTAAATGTTGGTAACTCAATATAGTTTTCTGGAATCTCTTTTGATATATAGCATAATCCTCTTATTGATTTTAAAGAGTCTCTGTTTTTAAGAGAGTTTGCTATCTCAAGAACTGTTTTTTCACCCATTCCATAAACAAGGTAGTCACCTTTAGCATCAAAAAGAATCGATTTTTTTATCTCATTTTTCCAAGCATCATAATGTGCAACTCTTCTTAAACTTGCCTCAACACCCCCCAAAACAATGGGGACTGTATTTTTAAAATATCTTCTTATAAGATTTGTATAAACAATAGTTGCTCTATCTGGTCGACGATTATTAACTCCACCTGGAGTTAAATCATCTTTATTTCTTTTTTTGAAAGATGCTGTATAGTTTGCAACCATTGAGTCAACCATACCTGCTGTTACACCCCAGAAAAGTGTTGGTTCTCCAAATCTCATTATATCTTCAGATGAGTTAATATCTGGTTGAGGAATAATTGCAACTCGAAAACCATTTTTTAAAAGTAGTTTTCCCAATATTGCAACTCCATTATATGGAGAATCAATATAGGCATCTCCAGTTACAAATATAACATCAACTCTATCCCAACCAAGATTTTTAATCTCTTTTATTGTTTCAGGTAAAAACAAATTTTTCTCCTTATTTTATAATATTTAATTTTTTATTTATCATATTTAAAAAAATATGAGACTTTCTATTATAACACTATTTTTTGTAAAAAAGGAGGGTAATATATTAAATTGTAAAAAAGATATAAAGCATTTTTCTATTTAAACAAACAAAATTGAAAAACATAATATTGTAATTGATTTTTAAAAATGATATTTTTAGAATTATTTAAAAAAGATATCCAAGAGATAAAATAAATTGTTGATTTTTAGAATCAATATCAGAACTACCATCCTCTTCATTATTATCATTATTGTTAATATTTGCAACACCATGATTATATCTAAAATCAAAAATCAGTTTATCACTTTTAAACATTGCACCAATTGATACTCCATAATCAAAGTCATTAAAATATTTTTCTGCATTACTTGTTTTTGAATCAAAAACACTCTCTGCATTAAGTAATAAAGATATATAACCACCAGCATAAATTTTTAAATTCTCATTAGCTTTAAATGCTATTAATAGTGGAACTGTAAGATATGATAGATTTACCTCAAGGTCACTATTAATCCCTTCTATATCATAATCAGCTCCTTTATAGTCTAATAGAAGTTCACTTTGAAAAGATAATGTATCATTTATTGGAGTTATAAAAAATGCACCAAACTGAAAACTAACTGCAAATTTTTTTGTTACTCCATCTAAATCTAAATAATTACCATTTAATGTTGAACCACCAAAACCAACTTTAATTCCACCACTAAAAGTCTCAACCTCCTCCTCATCCCATCTTCCAGCAAAAACAGACAAAGATAATAATAAGAAAAGCATAATAATTTTTTTCATAACAATCTCCACAAATATAAACATCTCTTTGACGAAAAAAATAGGAAAAAATTCAAATTAAAGACTATTCTCCTCTAAAATAGATATAATATATTGCCTAACAATCTCAATTTGAGCATCAGGAGTTGATGCTCCCGCTGATATTCCAATGTGGTTTACATTCTCAAACCAAGAGTTTTTTAACTCCTGTTCAGACTCAATATGATGCGTGTTTGAGCAATAAACAGAGGCTAACTCTTTTAATCTGGTTGTATTAGCGGAGTGTTTTCCACCTAGTATAATCATACAATCTGCATTTCGAGCCAACTCTAAAGTCT
The DNA here is from genome assembly GCA_016936735.1 of bacterium. GTDB lineage: Bacteria > UBP6 > JAFGXH01 > JAFGXH01 > JAFGXH01 > JAFGXH01. The sequence goes on along the minus strand of JAFGXH010000321.1, from coordinate 31,010 downwards.
CCTCCTGTCTTATAAATGTTGCATCACAAATTGAGTTGATAATATTAATCTCTTTTGCATAATTTAGTGAGTAAGTTATTATATCTTGAAGAGTTTGAAGAGGAAGTGTTGTTTGAGCGATAACACCTATTTTAGGATTTTTTTTGAAAAACTCATAGGTTAAATCTGATGTTTTTTTTGTGATAATAAAGTTATCTTTTTTTAAATAGCTAACAATTGAGTCAACCTCTGGATGCCCTTTATCTCCAACAAGTATTATAAAATAGTCTTCATCAGAGAGTTTCTGAGCAGCCTTTTGTGGAATTTTTACATATGGGCATGTTGCATCAACAATATTAAACCCTTTTTTCTGGGCTATATTTAACTCCTCAATAGAAATTCCATGAGCTCTGATAACAAGAGTTCCATTCTCTATTCCGTCTAAATTTTCAATAACTTTAGCCCCTTTATCTTTTAACTCATTAACAACCTGTTTATTATGAATTAAATCTCCAAGCATATATAAAGAATCATCTGTTTTTAGTGCATTTAAAACCATATCATAGGCTCTTTTAACACCAAAACAGAATCCAGCATGTCTTGCAATCTCTATTTTGTAATTCATAAATCTCCCAAAACTAAAAAGATATAATATAAAATAAATTAATAAATGTCGATAGTTTTTTAATTATAATTAAAAATTGCTTTACACTCTTTAATTCTCTGTTTGTTTTTTGGATATTTTTCAAGTAAACTAAAAATCTTGAATTCATACCTAAAAGTTTTTATTTTTTTCTTAAAAAAATTTTTTCGGAAGGTACTAGAAATTTTTCGGAAGGTAACAGAAATTTTTCGGAAGGTACTAGAAATTTTTCAGAAGGTACTAGAAATTTTTCAGAAGGTACTAGAAATTTTTCGGAAGGTACTAGAAATTTTTCGGAAGGTATTAGAAATTTTTCGGAAGGTGCTAGAAATTTTTCGGAAGGTACTAGAAATTTTTCGGAAGGTACTAAAAATTTTTCGGAAGGTAACAGAAATTTTTCGGAAGGTACTAGAAATTTTTCGGAAGGTACTAGAAATTTTTCGGAAGGTGCTAGAAATTTTTCGGAAGGTGACAGAAATTTTTCGGAAGGTACTAGAAATTTTTCGGATACTAATAGTTTTTTATATATTTTTATAAAATTATAACAAACCACTAACAGAAATGAATTCAAGATAAATCGATTTTAAGAAAAATCTACCCCAAAATAAAAGATAATACAGATTTATAAACCACTATAAATAAATATATGCTAAACAAAAGATAAAACAAAATCACTATATCAATAATATTTCTGTGGATAAAAAGAGATATATAGAATAAAATAGAGTTAATGTTGTTGTTTATTAAATCTTTTGGGTAAAATATGATAGAGATTATTGGAAAATATAATAATGCAACTGTTTTTACAAAAAACATTGAGGATGAGGCTATTCAACAGATAAAAACTCTTTGTAATCAGGAGTTTTCTAAAAACTCTAAAATACGAATAATGCCAGATGTTCATGCTGGTGCAGGTTGTACTATTGGTACAACTATGACAATTTCCGATAAAGTTGTTCCAAATCTTGTTGGTGTTGATATTGGCTGTGGTATGGAGACTATTATTCTGAAAGAGAGAAAAATAGATTTAGAACTAGTTGATAAATCTATAAGAAAATATGTTCCATCTGGCTTTCAAACAAGAGACTCTATTCATAAATATATAAAAAATGTAGATTTAGAGTCTCTATATTGTATTAACCATATTAATAAAGAGAGAGCTGAATATAGTATTGGTACTTTGGGTGGAGGAAATCACTTTATTGAATTAAATATTGATGATAATGAGAATATATATCTTGTTGTTCATTCTGGAAGTAGAAATCTTGGAAAACAGGTTGCAGAGTACTATCAAAAATTGGCAATTAAAAAACTCTCCTCAAATATAGAGAGAAAAAAAGAGATAATTAAACAGTTAAAAAATGAGGGAAGAGAGTCAGAGATACAGGAGACTTTAAATAGTATATCAATCGAATCTGTTCCAAATAATTTGGCATATTTAAAGGGTGAGGATTTGGAAAAATATCTTCATGATATGAATATTGTTCAACAGTTTGCCCTTTGGAATCGAAAAGCTATTGTTGATACAATGATTGACTCTTTAGGTTTGAATATTGCTGAATCATTTACAACAATTCATAACTATATTGAGATGGATACAAATATTTTAAGAAAAGGGGCTATCTCTGCTAAAAAAGGGGAGATTGTTTTAATTCCTATAAATATGAGAGATGGTTCATTAATTTGTGAAGGTTTGGGAAACTCTGATTGGAACTACTCTGCACCTCATGGTGCAGGAAGATTAATGAGTAGAACAAAAGCAAAAGCAACAATAACACTTAATGAGTTTAAAAATAGTATGGAGGGGATATATACAACATCTATAAATAGTGATACTATTGATGAGGCACCAATGGCATATAAACCTATTGAGGAGATTATTGAGTATACAAAAGATAGTGTAAAACTTTTAAATCATATTAAACCAATATATAACTTTAAAGCATCTGAATAAAAAATTTTAATCTATTTTTACTCAATAATTATTGGTCTAATAGTGGCTTTACCCTCTTTAACAACAATTTTAAACTCAACACCTTTACATTTATACTTCTCTTTTATAAGCTCCTCTTGCTGTTTTAAACGATCTCTCATTTTTTCAAAATCAACATTTGAATCGGTTCCTAAAAGTTTTTGAGCTGTTTGATACTGTTTGTAAAGCTGTTCATAATTTTTATCTTGAGAGTTACTATTTTGTTGTGGTGTTTTAGATGAATTTGGATTTTGTTCACTCTCCTCTGAATCATTTTGATTCTCAACTGAATCTTTAAGTTTCTCTTTTATTTTTATTTTAGCAAGTTCTCTTCGATAGGTTCCTCTCTCAATTTGAAGAAGAATATTATCCCATTGATGTTGATATGTGTTAAAGCGAGAGATTAAATTCGCAAATTTCTGTTTTACAATCGCATTATTAAGTTTCATTCCATACATTTTTTGAAGTAATCTTTTTATTTCATCCCTTTTCTTTACTGGTTCAACTCTCTCAATACCTTGAAAAAACATATCATAATCATGAATAAGCTCTTTTATTTTATTATCTATATCATCGACCTCTTTTCTTCCTCGAATTACATCAATCATTTAAACCTCTTCATCTAATCGTATTTAAACCCTTTTAAAAGATTATCTTTTTGTTCATCCATCCATCTATAAAGTTTAGTTCTTGAGATTCCAAGCTCTTCATATGTCTCTTTCCTATTAAAACTATTCTTTATTAGAGTATTTAAAATTGTCTGATTTATAATATCATCTAATTTGGTTGGAATATATTTTTTCCAACCAAAAAATTGAATCGCTTCTGATTGGATTATATCATCTGCTGATATTAAATATGCTCTCTCAATTGTATTTTTAAGCTCTCTCACATTTCCAGGCCATAAATACTCTTTTAATGAGTCAATAGCTGTTTGAGATAATCCCTTTTTTGCTCCCATTTTTTCATTCATTTGTGATAAAAACATATTTGTATATAGTGTGATATCCTCTTTTCTATCTCTTAGTGGTGGAATTTTTATTGGAAATACATATATTCTGTGAAATAGATCCTCTCTAAATCTTCCCTGTTGAACAAGGTCAAATATATTTTTATGTGTTGCGGCAATTACCCTTACATTAACTCTCTCCTCTTTATCAGAGCCCAGTTTTTTTACTTTTGATGTCTCTAATACTCTTAATAGTTTTGCCTGTTGTTCAAGAGGCATATCTGCAATCTCATCAAGAAAAATAGTTCCACCATCTGCCTCTTGAAATGCTCCATTACGATTCTGTTCAGCTCCTGTATAGGAGCCTTTTATATGACCAAAAAGTTCACTTTCCCATAAGTTTTCGGGAATGGATGCACAGTTTAGTGGTATAAAATTCCCCTTTCTTCCAGAGATTTTATGTATTGCTCTTGCCATTACATCTTTTCCTGCTCCAGTCTCTCCATGAATAAAAATAGAGAAATCTGAATGAGAGGATATCCATATATGCATATATTGAGATATTATCTCTTCAGAGATAGACCAAAATCCATAAAAATTATGTTTTTTGAAAAATGATGAGGCATAACTAGAATCAAAAATAAGATATTTTATATCATCCACTTCAAAAGAGAATGGATATTTTTTTATTTCAGATTCATAGTGAGATACTTTGATTTTATTTGAGTTAAACTCAACTAAATGATCTCCAATATACTGTTTTAGCTCTTTCTTAAAAAGTTTAAAAGATGATTGTCTATTTTCAATAATTTGAAGAAAATAAAATGGCTCTTTTTGTAATCTACTATTGCTATTTGTTTTAAAATCAATTGTATCTTGATGACCAAACTCATTTTTATCTAAAAATAAAAACTCATACTCTCCAACCTCAATAATATCTCCATGTTTTATTTTATATCCACCAGAGTTAATTGCCTTTTGATTTAAAATAGCACCCCTTTTAGAAAGAATCTCCAAAATAAAAATATTTCCCTCTTGATATATATGGAGATGTTCTCTTGAAAAATACTCCTCTGGAATAATTAAGCGATTCTCTTTTCCTCTTCCAATAGAGAGTGGCTCAGTATCAATTGTAATCATATTGAGAGTTGTTAATTTTTTCTTTATTTGGAGAACAGCCATTAATATTCCTTCTATAATAGTTAACTATTTTTCTCTACAAAATCATCTATTATCACTTTTACCTCCTCATCCATATCAATAAACTCAATTCCCATCCCCTCCTCATTAATATGAACAACTTTACCTGTAATCTCTATTTTAACATTATCTGGAGGAAGTGTAAATTCAAGCTCTAGTAGTGATTCTAAATCAAGAGGAGTTTTTGTTTCAAGAAAAATCCCTGAGGATGATATATTTCGTGTAGAGTAACAGAAAGTGAACTCTGGTAAATTTTTAAACTCCTCTCCTAACCATAATGCAACCTCATTTTGGTTATTATTTTCTGCCCAAACTTTTATTCCTGCTCTCTGATTTTTCCTTTTATCAATACTCATAAATTTCACCTCTTAAATGGTATAACATGAATTTTTATTTATACTATAAATAAAATAGATTTTTCAAACAAATCTTCAATAAAATAGAGTAAATATCTTTTGGTAGTTAAAATCCATTTTTTAATTGTTGTTTTATTTTTAATATCTCTTTTTTTATCTCAATATATTTTAGAAAATGCTCTTTATGATTCTGTTTTATTATTTCAAGATAGTATCTTGTTTTTGAGGCCTTTACTGCATCATCTTTTAGTCTTTTCATAATTCTCAAATATTCGGAGAGATTACCTTTTCTAATAAGTTCGATAGAGTGAAGAGATGGATTAGTTGGTGGTGTTTTCATTTGGAAATACCCAGACCATGTTCCCTCTACTGGAGTCTCTTCAACTGGAGCATCAGAAACAACTACAACTCTTTTAATTCTTAAATTATCTAAAATTTTTGAATGTTTTTGTGAAACTGTTTGTGTTGTATAAAAAAGAGCTTTATAATCCTTTTTCTCAACACTTTCATGAAACTCCTCAAATTTTTCAAATATATCAGCCTGTATTTTAAATCTGTTTGCATAATTTACAATTGATTTTCTTGTTTCAGAATCTAAAAGGAGTGCAATTGCAACAAAATACTCAACATCATTATCATTTTTTTGTTCAATTATTTTTCGTTCAAGTAAAACAATATCCTCTATAAACTGATCTAACAGTTGTGAAGCCTCATTTATTAGTTGAAAAGTCTCTTTTTGCATGGTTTAATTGCCAGTAACCAATATATTTTCATACAATATAAAATGAATTAGAAAATGTCAAGGATAAGAGTTATTTAATTAGAAAAAATAATCGTTTTTAAGTTTTTTTAAAAAAAAATTAGAAAAGACTTGACTATTTTAGCTCTTTAGGTTATATTTCAAGTCTGTTTATTAGTGGAGTATTGCCATGTATGCAATCATTAAAGCTGCCGGAAAACAATACAAAGTACAAGAAGGGGATCTTTTTAAAGTTGATCACCTCTCCGCAGTTGCTCAAGGAAATGAAATCGATTTAAAAGAGGTTCTTCTTATTCAAGATGGTGATGATTTAAAAGTTGGTCAACCATATGTTGATGGAGCTTCTGTTAAACTTGTTGTAGTACGTCATCTTAGAGGTGATAAAATTAGAGTGGTTCGTTTCAAAAGAAGACAAGGTTATAAGAAAACTAAAGGTTTTCGTCATGAATATACCGAACTCAAAGTTGAAAAAATAAATAAATAATGAGGTAAATAATGGCTCATAAGAAGGGACAAGGATCAAGCCGTAATGGTCGTGACAGTAATGCACAATATCGCGGTGTAAAAAGATTTGGTGGACAAAAAGTTCTTGCGGGAAATATTCTTGTTCGTCAGGTAGGTTCTAGCTTTCATGCTGGAAAAAATGTGGGTAGAGGAAAAGATTTTACTCTGTTTGCTTTAGTTGATGGTGTTGTAAAATTTGAACTCCGTAACGGAAGAAAACAGATCTCGGTTTATCCGGAATAAGCTATGAAATTTTTAGATGAGGTTATTGTAACTGTCTCTTCCGGAAAAGGGGGAGCAGGAGTAACAAGCTTCAGAAGAGAGAAATATGTACCTGAGGGTGGCCCTGATGGAGGCGATGGCGGTGACGGAGGGGCTGTCCGTTTTATTGGTTCAAATTCCTACAATACTCTTTATCATCTCAGACAGAATAGATATTATCGTGCAACAGATGGAACTGCTGGAAAAGGTCAGAAGAAGGCTGGAAAGAAAGGCGATGATGTTATACTTTATGTTCCATGTGGAACAATTATAAAAGATGCTGAAACAGATGAAATTCTTGCTGATATTACTGAACATGAGCAGGAGATTACTCTTTTAAAGGGTGGAAAGGGTGGATTAGGAAATTGGCATTTTAGAAACTCAATAAATCAGGTTCCTCACTATTCACAACCAGGATTATCTGGGGAGACTCTTAAAATAAAGCTTGAGTTAAAATCTATTGCAGATGTTGGTATTATTGGATTTCCAAATGCAGGAAAATCAACTTTTATATCTGTTGTATCAAATGCAACACCAGAGATTGCAGATTATCCATTTACAACACTAATTCCACATTTAGGTGTTGTTTCAATTGATTATTACAATAATTTTGTGGTTGCAGATATTCCTGGTATTATTGAGGGAGCTCATGAAGGAGCTGGACTGGGATTGGAGTTTTTAAAACATATTGAACGAACAAAACTTCTTCTTCATCTTGTTGCATATAATTCTGAAAATGGAGTAGACTATTTGTTGAATCAATATAAAACTATCAGAAATGAGTTATTGAAGTTTAGTGAAGATTTAAAAAATAAAAAAGAGATTATTGCTATATCAAAAATAGATTTAATAGATAATGACTCTATTTTTGAAGATATAAAATCTGTTTTTTCTGAAGTTACTGATGAGATATATTTTATATCTGCTCCTCTTCATGAAGGTGTGAAACAATTAGTTTTAAGACTATTTCAAGAGATTGAATCTATAAAAAATAATCAAAATTAGTCTGTTTTATAACTCCCAAATAATCTTCTAATTTAAAAAGATAATTTCTGTTTTTTATTGTAATAATGTTACAAAATTTATATATAATAAAAACTATTTAATTATCTAAATAATCTCTTTGTATATTAATTTAATATAAAATAGTTTATATTCTCAACAAAATTAAAAAAATAATTGGTTACTTACTCTCTTTATGTTATAATATTACGCTTTGAAAGCTAATATTTTTTTAACATTTGGAGGTTTTGATGATTTGTCCTAACTGTAATCACAAAGAGGAGTATGATTTTTATATCTGTCCAAAATGTCAATATATTTTAGATATTGACCCAGATCCAAATGAGAGTGAAAATGAGTTTGAAACGGAGTTACAAAGTTTAATCAACTCCTCAAATGAAGAACCCATTTATAGAAATGATGATTTAACATATCAATTAGATGTAAGTGAGTTAATTTTTGAAGAGGATTTATCAATAAAAAAAAAGAATCCATTAATAAAAGATAATGATTATTTAGAGAGTAGTATTGATGAAATAATAAAAGATGTTCAAATAGATGATTCAAAACCTGTTTTTGAATCAAAAGGGATGTCTAGTAGGCTTATTGGTAGAGATTCAGAGATTTTTAATTTAAGGCAGATTTATCAAGAGGCAAAAATAAATACACAGGCCTGCTCAATAACAATTGTTGGTGAGGCTGGTGTTGGTAAAACTAGATTTATATCTGAGTTTTTTAGTAAATTAAGAGAGAATGACTCTTTTAGAATTGAGTTACAGGCTAAATTAAACTCAAAAAATGAGGATTACTCTATTTTTAAATCAATTCTTCAAAAAATGGGAAAAATATCTGAAAATGATTTAAAAGAGATTCAGATACAAAAATTAAAAATATTTTTAAAAGAGAACACTCCATTTCATCTTTATCACGAATTAAAGGGGGTTTTTCATCGTCTTTTAAAACTTAAAAGCTCTGAAGAGATTGAAAAAATGGATATTATGTCTTTTGATAGAATTTTAAAAAGAAGTTTTAGACATCTTTTTAGTCAATATACATCTAAAAAATCTCTTATTATTGCAATAAAAGATATTCATAACTCTGATATTCGCTCAATGGATATGATTGAGTATTTTCTATCTCTTCCAAACTTTAAAAATATAATATTTATAATGACATCAGAACCACAAGATAGAATCCAACGCTTTTTAAAAGGGGAGTCTTTTAGAAGATATTATATTCAACTTCAATCCTTAAGTATGAATGATACCTTTACAATGATAAAAGAGATTTTAAAAGAGATTCCTAAAATAGATTCCCAAACATTAGATATGATTGCAAAAAATACAAAAGGACTACCTTTTCATATTGAAGAGAGTATTAAATACTTTATGGATTCAAATGTATTGGTTCAAAAAAAAGGAAAAGTTACAGAGTTAGATGAACAGGCACTAAGAAGAGTGAAAATTCCTACTACAATAGAGGAGAGAATTCAGGCAAAATTTGATAGAATTGATCCCTTTCAATATATTCTTTTACAATTGGCATCTATTGCAGGAAAAGTGTTTTATAAAAACTATCTTCAGGTTTTAATAAATGTTGATTTAACAATCATTAAAAATCCAGAGAAAAAATCTTTATGGATGGTTTCAGACCTTGTTGAAAAAATAGATTTTACACTTGACACACTTATAAATAGTGGAATTATAATAAAACAGACTTCAGGAAATGCAAGAAAAGAGCAGGAGTTTAGATTTAATCATGATAGTGAGCAACAGTATCTTTATAACTCTATTCCCGAAAATGATAGAAAACTATATCATAACTATCTTGCTCAATATCTTGAATCAAAATCAGATACATCTGTTGAGGTATTTATTGAGTTAATATCACATCAATATAAAAATGCAGGAGAGTTTTATAAGGCAGCTAAATATTTTTTTATGGCTGGAGAGAGAGCTGAAGAGAGATATGCAAATAGAAAGGCAATTGAGTATTATGAAGAGGCTCTTAAAATCTTACCTCAAGAGAATGCTCTTTTTAGAATAGAGATTCTTCATAATTTAGGTTCATTATATAATCTTATTGGAAAAATAGAGCCCTCAATTCAATCATTTAAACAGATGGCACAGTTAGCTATAATAATAATCCATTATAATAAAGTTGGTGCTGCATATAATAAAATTGGTAGAATTTGTAGAGATCAGGGTGAACATGAAAAGGCTGAAAGATATCTACAACAGGCTTATGATTATTTTAATATGGGAAGAGATAGAAGAGGAATTGCATCAACTCAAGATGATATGGGACGTTTATATTGGCAAAAGGGGCTTTTTGATAAAGCACTTCAACGTTATATGACATCTTTAGAGATAAGAAAAAAACTAAATGATACAATTTCAATAGCATTATCTCTTAATAATATTGGTCTTTTATACTATTCTCAGGGATTTGTTAAAGAGGCAGAGGAGTATTTATTAGAGGCTTATAAACTTAGAAAAGAGAATAAAGATAGAAAAGGTGAAATGGCTTCTTTAAATAATATGGCAACACTCACTTATAATAAAGGGGATGATGCACAGGCAAAAGCATTATGGATGAAATCTTTAACAATAGCAGAAGAGATTGGTGATGTTAAATTCCAAGCAATATGTCTTAATAATTTAGGAGAGCTTCTTTTAGAAAATAATCAACTGAATAAGGCGGAGGATTATATTAAAAATGCTCTAGAGATTGCATTAGAAACATCTAATAAAAGAATTTTAGCTCATAACTATCTAAATCTTGGAGAACTCTCTTTTAAACAAAGAGAGGTGCAAAAAGCTAAAATATTTTTAAATCAGGCTTTGGATTTAGGTGCAGAGATAGGAGATAATCAAGTTAAAGGTAGAGTTTTATGTATTTTTGGAGATATTGAGGCTGAAACTATTTTTAATACAGCCAGAGATGATAATGATGGAGTTGAGCCAGCAGAAAACTACTATCTTCAAAGCTCTGATATATTAAGAAAAGTATCTGAACCATTGATGGCACAAACAAATATCTCTTATGCTCAATATCTTTTTGGTAAAGGGAAGAAAAGTAAAGCTAAAAAACTTCTTCTTCAGGCAGAAACAATTTATGAAAACTATAATATGCAGCTTAAATTATCAAATGTTAGAAGATTGAAAAAAGAGTTGAATATTATTTAATAAACTATTTTATTTCCAAAAAACACTATTTTAAAATACTTTATAATTCTATTCATTGATGAAAAAATAGCTTTAAATAGTAAATTTATTAATAAATCTACTGAAATTAAATTGCTATTTTTTTGTTATAAAACTATTGTTTTTAGTTATCTCTTATGATAAAATCCAACTCTTTACTGTTTTGAGGTTTTTATGGATAATTTTATTAAAAAGGTTGACCATGTTGCTTTTGCTGTATCTAATTTAGAACGCTCCTACCATTTTTATAAAGATATATTTCAAATGGAGTTTATGGGATATGAAACAGTTGAATCTCAAAAAATTAAAACAGCTATTTTTATTCAAAATGGTGTTAAAATAGAGTTATTAGAACCAACTTCACCAGAGTCACCAATTGCTAAATATATTGAAAAAAAAGGTGAGGGAATTCATCATATCTGTTATGAAGTTTTTGATATTGAGGCTGCAGTATTATATTATAAAGAGATGGGGGCTAATTTTATAAATGAAAAACCAACAGATGGTATTCATAATACAAAAATAGTTTTTCTTCATCCTAAAAATTGTGGTCACCTAATTGAGTTAAATCAAAAAATGGCAATAGAGTAGAAGCTCTGCTAATTTCTGGAGATTTTTATGAAAAAATATCTATTATTTCTGTTAATTTTACCAACAATTCTGTTTTCAGTTGAGACAACAGATTCAGATTTACTCCTTTTTAAAAAGGAGACTACAAAATATCTCTCTTTTGATGGATATTTTAGATTTCAATATTTTTATAGAGATAATTTTGATTTAAATGCTTGGAATAGAGATGTAAATAGTGGCCAAATATATGGTTCATCTCAATATCTTCCAACACTTAATGAGGTTCATAAAGGAAAACCTCTTGATGATAGTGTAATCTCATATAATACAAGATTTAGATTCTCTCCTATTTTGAATGTTGGAGAGTATGTTCAATCTATCTTTACTCTTGATGTGTTTGATAATTCACTTTTTGGTACAGATGTAAAAGGGGATAAACTAGCTGTAAAAGAGGGTTATGCTATATTAAAAACCCCTTTTGGAAAAGTAAAACTTGGTAGAGTTGCAACTAATTGGGGGCTTGGAATATTTAGAAATGATGGAAAATCAACTCAAGCAAACTATGGAAGCTATATAGATCAACTATATTTTGAGACAAATCCAATAGAGGTTCTATTACCAAATTTTAAAGCCTCTTTATCATATGAGGTTTCGGAAAGTTTTCCAGGTCAAAATCCCTCAAACTATAGCTCATCTTTAAATTATGATAGAGAGGATTTAGATGATAAAACTGAATGGGTTTTAACTCTTAGAGATGAGATGGATAGTGAAAAAAGAGATGAGTATCTTAAAAGTGGTAAAAATCTTTTTGAATGGGGTATATTTGCCTCTTATGGAAGTAGAGATAATATCTATCAAACAGTTGATCCATCAACATCAGAGGCTATTGACAACTATAATTCAGATGACTACTCTGCTTATACTCTTGATGCATTTTTATCTTTTTACTCTGGAAGATTCTTCTCTATAAAATCTGAGTTAGTTTGGATAACAGGAGATGATAATGGTAGCAGTTTTAATAAATGGGGTGGTGCTATTGAAACCAATCTATCATTTTTAGCAAACACTTTAAAGTTTGGTATTGATGCTGGTGTTGCATCTGGTGATGAGGATTATGATACTTACAATACTGTATTTAATGGTTCAGCACTTCCAAGTGGTAATTTTAGATTTGCTCCAGATTATCAAGTTGATTTAATCTTTTTAAAACAGATTGGTATTCTTACAGATCTATTTTATGTTAAACCTCATGTTACATATAATATTCATCCAACAATAACATTAGATTTTTGGAGTGTATATACACAGGCATTAAAAAATGAGGCTACATTTGGTAGAGATCCATATCTTGGATTAGAGTTTGATCTACAAGTACAATATGTTACTTCAGATGGAATTAACTTTGGTATTGCTGCAGGACTTTTTATTCCTGGTGCTGGTATGGATTGGCTTGGAAGCAATAAAGAGCGAAATGGTGATGATTCTGAAGACAATAAAGATTTTAGTGCTGAAATAGCTTATTCTCTCTCATCTTTCTTAATTATTAAATTCTAATTACAATACAAAAATATCTCATTAAAATCAAAGAACTTTCTTAAATAATTAAATTGGTAACTATTTTATAACCAGATAAAAATTTTTATTTGTATTGTTATAATTTATAGTTTATAACTTTATGGAAAAATAGATTTTAGAATAAAATCTATTAAAATTGTTATATCTCCATAATTTTGCTATAAAAGGACAGAATATGACATTATCTCAAAAAACATCACTTATATCAATAATAATTGTTATTTTAGTAACAGCAGGTAAATTTTTAGTCTATTTTATCTCAGGAAGTTTAACAGCATACACAGAGGCTTGGCATGGTTTTAGTGATTTTGCTACAACCTTTTTTGTTTTTATTGCAATACAACTCTCTTCTAAAACAAAAAGTAAAAAACCTGAGTTGATTTCAGCATTGTTAATCTCAGTTTTTCTATCATATATATCGTTGTCAATATTTTATCAGGTTTTTTACTATAATAAAATGATAATTAAAGGTGCTCTATTTACTGGAATTCTGTTTATTATATTCTCTTTTACATCCTATTTTCTTTTTAAATTTCAACAGATTGTTGGAGAAAAAGAGAGTTCTCCTGCACTAAAAGCAGATAGTATGCACTCAAAAACAGATATGATAACCTCTTTAATAACAGGGTTTACTCTTATTTTATATAGTAGGGGAATTAATATTGATAGGTATTCTGCCGCTTTTTTAGCATTTGTAATACTATCATTCTCTTTTCAACTATTTATTAATACTATTTCAGCATTAAAGGCTGATAGAGACTCTCTTTTAGATGTTTTTCAAAAGAGATGGTTTATTACATCCATTTTTGAGAAAATAAATATTAGTAAAAAAAGGGTTATTATATCCTTTTTAATATTTATGATGATAGCTCTTATTATGAATATTTTTTATAAAGTGGAGTATGGTTTTACTGCTCTTCAACTAAGATTTGGTAAAATTATCTCTGTGAACTCTTCAGGAATCTATTTTAAATATCCAACCCCTATTGATAAAATTGTATATATTCAAACAGGTATTATTAATAAAATAGAGATTGGAAATATAGGGAATGGTCCTTTAATTTGGGCTCAACAGCATGGCAATCCAACTATGATGATTACAGGAGATGATAATTTCGTATTACCATATTTTATTTTGGAATATAGGATTGGTAACCCTAAAAAATATTTTTTAAATTTTAAGGATCATGTTGAGATTATAACAGATGCAATTAATTCTGAAATAACAAAAATATATCTAGCTACTAGTTTTAATGATATTATTTTAGAGAATAGGGATAAAGTTATCAAATTAATTGAGAAGCAGATAAAAGAGAAAATGAGTGAGATTGATAGTGGTATTGAGATTATATCTTTATATTTAAAAGATGTTCATCCACCAAAAGATGTTGCAGAGGCTTTTGAGGATTTAGTTGCTACAAATCAAGAACAGATTGAACAACTGAATAAAGCCAAGAACTATAAAACAATCCTATTATCAATGGCATCTATTGAGTCTTACCAAAAAATAGGTGAAGCAGAGATTGATAAAAATGATAAAATAAAAAGGGCAGAAGGGGAGTTTTATTCTCAATCAAAAATTTTTGAAAATTTTCAAAAATATAAAAGAGTGATAAAAAAAATACTCTATTTTGATATGTTATCATCAACAATTAATGATAATAAAAAGGTTATAATTGATAAAAAAAGTGATATTGATTTATGGATATCACCAGAGTTTACAGATGAGGTTTTAGAGTAGTGATGAATAATGTATCTTTTTCATTGATAGGAGCAGGAAAAGTTGGAATTCCATTAGCTTTTCTTTTAAAAAAACATATTAATCTAGATTTAGTTATTCTAAATTCAGATAAAAATATAGAGATTTCTAATTATTGGCTTAATTCAAATATTAGTTTTGATATAAAAGATATCAAAAGTGATATAATATTGGTTTCAGTAAAAGATACTCAGATAGAGAGTCTTTTTGAGTGTTTAAAGAGTATTGATTTAAGTGGAAAGTTATTGATAAATACATCTGGTACAATATTATCAAGTGTTTTAAAAACAGATAATAACTACTCTATCTCATTGCATCCAATGATGAGTTTTACAGATGATATTGAGCTATCAATAAAAAAAATAGAGTCTCACTATTTCACAGTTGAGGGTGATGATAATAGTATATCTATTGCAACACCTATTTTAAACTATATTACCAAAAACTACCAGATTATAAAAAAAGATGAGAAGATGCTATATCATATTGCCTCTATTTTTGCAAATAATTATATTCATGCTGTTATGGATATTGCCTTAAAATTAATTCCAAATGGAGATATAAAATCTGTAATACCACTTTTAGAGGATGCAACAGAGAATATTAAAAATTCAGAAACTCCCCTTCAAAATCTAACTGGTCCTGTCTCAAGAGGTGATTTTTCTATTGTTGAAAAACACATTAATTTTTTAAAAAATAACACTTTTAAAGATATATCAAATATTTATGAAGTGATTGCCAACTACCTTAAAGCCTCAAAATTCTCAGACTTTAAATAATAGTTTATCTTAGATTTTATTAAATTTTTTTGTTAAATTTATTTTCATTAAAACTATTTTGTTATGTGATTTGCATGAGAAATTGGGCTAAAATCTGTTATTGGATTTCCTTTAGTATGAATTATATCTATTCCTGGAATGTTTTTAAGAGGGGTTAACTCTTTTACTTTATTGTTTGTGATATCTAAAAACTCTATCCACTTTATATTTTTAAGTGGAGTTAAATCAACAATATTATTATCTGAAATATTTATTGAGTTAAGATGTTCAAATTCAGATAAAAAAGAGATATCATCTATTTTTAGATTTTTCAAATATACTGTTCTTAAAGATTTTAGTGCTTTAATTATTGAAAAATCCTCTACTCTACTACTATTTAGGGATAAAGTAGATAAATTTTTTAAGTTTTGTAGAGCTGTTATATTATTAATAGGATTGTTATCAAGATAGAGCTGTTCTAAATTTTTACAAAACTCTATAGATGAGATATCGACTATCAAATTATCTATACTATATAGTTGTTTAAGATTTGTAAAATATTTTAAAACTGATATATCTTTTATTTTATTATTGCTAATATATAGATCAGTTAATTTTACTAATTTTGATAGTTTTGTTATATCTGTAACTCTATTTTCAGCAAAATTTAGAATCTCTAAATTTATCAGATTCTCAAGCGGAGATATGTCTACTATTTTATTACCTAAAAGATCAAGCTCTTTTATTTTTGTTAAATTTTTTAAAGGAGATATATCCACTATTTTATTTTTGTGAAGATAAACAATTTCAGCATTTTCAAACATTGATATATCATCAATTGTTTTCAAATTTTTAAAAGCTAAAAGAAGTATTTTAGTTTTTAATACATCCTCTTTTGTTATTTTATCATTTTTCCCTTTTTTTAATGATATTTTTATTGCTTTTTCAAATTGAGGTGATTTAAATTTTACAATCTCTTCTGAAATTAAAGGAGGTGATAATAGTAGAGTTGTTAATAATATTATTATGGTTCTCATTTTTACTCCTAAGGTAGTATAGTTATTATTTATAATTTTTATTCTTTTATTTCAATAAAAATATAGAATGGGTTTAGATTATTATAGTTTTTAAATAATAATCCGAATCTAGTTAATATTAAAGATAATTAATTTTTTATTATCTTTTCAAAATAATGAAAGATTTTAGTAGTTTTTTATTAAAAAAATATGATAGATAAATAGTATTATTTATCTATCAAAATAGTAATAGTATAAATTTACAACATCAATAAGTTGACAATTAAAAATATTCTGTGTTATCATTCTTGATATTTAGGAGTTATTGAATGGCACCAAATCATTCTCCTTTTGAAGGCTTTTCTGCAACTATAACAGGGATATCCCTATTCGACTATATGCAGCTCATTATGATGACACATAAAAATAAAATTATTGAAATAAGAAGTGGAAAGCATCTTGGTGTAATTCAAATTCAGAATGGTAAAGTTGTTTTTGCAAAATCTTCAGATGGAAAAACAGGAAAAGACTCTTTTTTTGAGATGATGTCTTGGGAAAATGGAACATTTAAAGAGATTCATTTTGAAAAAAATCTAAATAAAAATGTTATTGATTTAGGAAATCTTCTACTTGAGGCTGCTGAATATATTGATAACAAAAAATTAAATCAAGAGAAAGAGTTTATAAAAGAGAGTATTGAGGATGCTTTTGAGACTCCTAAAGAGTTTGGAGAGAGTCTGGATTTTGATTTAATAAAACCAGATGCAACAAGTCTTGATGGACTTGATGATAATGAAAATTAGTTAATTTGTTTCTAACATCATTTATTATCTTATCTATTGAAATATCAACAATATTTAATAATATATCATCTCTTTATAGAGAACATAAATATAATGAGGCAATATTAAATATTGAGACTATTTTAGAGGATAGTGATATTGTTTTAAAAAATTCTCAACTTTTGACTGAACTACTTTTTCAATATAGAAAAATATCATATAAAATAGATTTAGACCCTACTATTTTTTTTAAAAAACTGGTTGATTTAGATTGTAATTATACTTTAAAAGAGAGAGTTTTTTATGAATTAGCACAATATTATAAAGAGAAAGGATTATCAAACTACTATTCAGCTATTTTTTGGTATAAACAAATAGTTAAAAGTGGCAATCATAAATCGGTTTTATTAGATGATGCCTATTGGAATCTATTTCTAATATATAAAGAGATTGGTGCATATAATAATGCATTATTAATGCTTCAAGAGATTATTAATACAGAGGAATCATCCTATTTAATTGGAAGTTATAATCTTTTTTATTTTTATGATGCCTTTATTGAAAAAGCAAAAATAGAGCTATTAATGAATGATTTAAAAAGTGCAAAATCAACTCTAAATTATTATATTAACAATTATCCAAATACAGATACCACTAAAAAAGCAAAAGATTTATTAAAAAATATCTCAAAATAGAGTTTAATTTTTATAAATATAAAATATAATAACTATAAAAATCTTAAATGATAAACTTTTATAAAAATCAATGATGATATTTAAGTTTTAATACTACTGGTCGATTAATAAAATAGAGTACTTTAAATAGGGGGTACTATGACTCAAATTACAGGTCTTGCATCTGGAATGGATATTCAAGGATTAATTACAGATTTGATGAAAATAGAGAAGCAATCTGTAAGTCGTCTTGAGGATAAAACAAAATTAGTTTCTCTAAAAAAGGATGTTTATAAAAGTGTCTCCTCTCAAATGGAGTCATTTCAGAAGACACTTTTAAAGCTAAAATTAGAGTCTACTTTTCAAACAAAAAAGACAACAAGTTCAAATAGTTCTGTTTTAACTGGTTCAGCTGGTGTAAATGCCTCTTCAAAAACATACTCAATGAGAGTTTCACAGTTGGCAGAGTCTGCATGGGGAAAAAATAGTATATCAAAAATGAAGTTTATAACAGAAACAAATACATCTGGAGCATCCTCTGTTTATGGAAACTCAAGATATAATATAGAGGGAAAATATAAAATAGATCTTGAAGATAAATCAAGTTATGTTGAAGCAACCTCTACATTAACCCTTGATAAAAAGGGGATTATTCAAAAAACATCTGGAACATCTTTAGAGGGAACAACAGAACAGACTATTGGAACAAATATCAATAGATCTAATAATAGACTTAATATAAGTTATGGTGATTATACATTTGATATAGAGTTAGGATTTTATCAAGCAAATAGTAGTAAAATCTCCTCTGTAACAGATGAGATTCAGCAGAAAATAAATAGTGAACTTAATTCACATTTTGGAACAGAAAATAAAACCTATGTTATGCTTGAGTCATCAAATCCAGATGGTTCGAATAATGCCTCATTATCCTTTTATAATGTTGCAGAGGATAGCAACTCTTATGTTAAAATAAATAATGATGGTGGTGGAGATCTTGCGAATAGTGCTCTTGGTTTAACTAATACAACATCTCAAACTGTAAACTCTATTCAGAAAAAAATAACAGCATTAGATTTTGATTCTCTTAGAACAACAATGAATAATAATAGTTTTTTAAATGGTTATTCTATAAGAACTTTATCATCTCTTAAGCAAGGGAGTTTTGAAACTGTTATTTCATCAACACTTAATCCTACTCCAATTACAAAATCTAAAATTCAGGGGGGGAGTGATGTTGCAACAGGAACTATAAACCTATTTACAACAGGTCTGAATAATAGTGGTATTAAGGCACCAATTACAGGTGTTGTTGGTGCTGATGGTAAAAAAAGTGCAACATTCACAATAAATAATGTAGCAATAACATTGAATGATATTGATAACATCACAATGAATGATGCTTTAGCAATGATAAATGGCTCAAAAGCTGGAGTTACAGCAACTTATGATTCAATAAATGATAGATTTATGTTAACTTCAAACACAACAAATAGTGCAATATCATTAGGAGCTAATTCAGATAACTCAAATTTTTTAACATCAACAAAACTCTCATTATCAAGTGGTGGTACAGCCTATAACTCATCATCTACCTCTTCAATAGATACAAATAAGGCTTTATATCTAGCAAATTTAGGAGCAACTGTCTCAAATGGAACATTCTCTATAAATGGAGTCTCTATATATGTTAATCAAAATGACTCATTAAATGGAGTTATTGAGAAAATAAATAACTCCTCTGCAGGAGTTATAGCATCTTATGATACTAGTACAGACCAATTTCTACTATACTCAAAAATGGGAGATGTAGATACAAATCAAAAAAGAGTAACAATTGGTTCATCATATGATACATCAAACTTTTTAGAGGTTATGAATATTAGTTCTAAAAAATCAACTTTAGATGGTGATTTTTCATCAATAAGTGGTAATTTTGCAGGTAGTACTATAAATTTTGGTGCAAGTGGAGTGAATACTGATATCACATTATCTGCAACAAATGGAACTGGTGCCTATACAGAGCTTTTAGATCTTGATTTTACAACGGGAATAACCTCTGGAACCAGTTTTATTATTATGGCTGGAACAGATGGTTCAACTGGTTATAGATGGACAAATAACTCTGGAAAAACAATATATAGTAAAGATGATTTAATAAGGGAGTGGAATAATACAGCAAATTGGACAACTCTTGGAGGAAGTTCTACAAATGTTCAGGTAAAAATGTTGGGAGGAGAAGGGGAATCAGTTCGTCTTTTTAACTCTTCAGGAGGGGCTGCAGCCTCTTTTACTATTTTTAATGATACTGGTAGTGATATATCTCAAATTGGTCTTGGAAGTGGAGTAACTCAAAGTGATAACACATCAGATACTGCTTCAGCTATATATAACTCTTTAAGTATTGCATATGATATCTCTTGGAAATTTGATTTTGGTGGAAGTGGTCTCTCTGTTCAGGCTGATGGATTAGGTGGAATCAAATTTGAATCAGAAACAGCAGGAATTGCTGGAAAGTTTCAGATAACAGATGTTTCTGGCACAGTTGCTTCATCTGCTTTTGCTGAATATGGTGTTAGTTCTCTTTATGAGGAGATTGGAGTAGCAGGAAAAGATGCCAATTTCATGGTTGATGGAGTCTCTTATGTTCGCTCAACAAATGATATTGATGATGTTATTAAAGATGTGTCATTTCAACTTAATGGAGTTAGTGAAACAAATGTAACACTTGATATTCAGGTTGATACAGACAAAGTTTTAGAGGAGATAGCAGATTTTGTTGTTGGATATAATGATTTGATGACTCGCTTAAATCCAGATAAATTAAGTTCTGAACAGAAAAAATATCTAAATCCTCTTTCAAGTGATGATATGAATAATATGACATATACAGAGATAGAGGATTATAATACCTATTTTAAAATGTATAATGAGTATAATATAATTTTTAAAGAGAAAACATTTCAAGATTTTGGATCATATATGCGTCAAGCAGTAACAAGTATAAGAGGGGGAATGCCTGATGAGTTTTCATCTTTAGATGTTATTGGTTTAAAAGTTGCCTCAACAGGTTCTAATGATGATGCTAAAGCTGGTTATCTTTTATTTGGAAAAGATGATGGTGTTGATAGTGATGAATATAGAGAATCAATATTAAAAACTCTTAAAGAGAATAACACTCTTTTAACAAATTTAAAAGAGAATAGTTATGAGGTTTATCGTCTTTTTGCTAATAATTCAGAGACAAATCCTCAATATGATTCAGGAATTGCTCGTGTTATTGATAATAAAATCAATGATTATGTTAAAAGAGGTGGAATACTAAAAGAGGCAACTGTTGTTAATGGAACAATTGATAAAGAGTTGGTAAGTTTATATGAGCAGATTGAGTATTATCAAACAAGAAATGAACAAAAAGAGGCTGCTCTTTATAACCAATTTGCAACAATGGAGGCTCAATTGAGTAAGATTCAATCAGATTCAACAAATTTTCTTGCTCAAATGGGATTATCATAAAGAGATTAATAGCTTTTAAGGAGATAAGATATGGCACTAAATCCTTATCAAAAATATCAGGAGAACCGTATTGAGGGTGCTTCTCAAGGAGAAATGATTGTTATGCTTTATGAGGGAGCCATTAGATTTATGAATCAGGGAATTATCTATATTGAACAAAAGAATATAGAAAAGGCTAATGAATCTATAATAAAGGCTCAACGTATTGTAAATGAGCTTCAAATAACCCTTAATTTTGAGGCTGGAGGAGAGATAGCAGAGAATCTCTATCGTTTATATGATTTCTGTATGCAGGAGCTTATTCGAGCAAATATAAAAAAAGATTCATCTGGTCTTACTAATAGTATTCAAATATTTGAGGAGCTTTTATCTGCTTGGAAAGAGATTGTTAGCAATCCTGATAAAACAATCGCTTTTGGATAATAAAGCTATACTATTCAATTTTTTCATCATTATCTAAAACAGACTCATCCATTGCTTTTTTGTCGGAAAGTTGATCTAACTCCTCTTGAATCTTTTTTAATTTAATTTTAAAAATAATCAAAGATGGTAGTGTAAATATTAAAGAGATAAAAACTCCCAATATAAAGGAGTATAGAATTACACCTCTAACAGAAAACTCCTCCTCATAAGAGAGATATTTAAATAGCATATTGTGGTTATTATTTTTAAAAATAGGTATTAATACCAAAATTATTAAAAATGGAATAATAACCCTTTTAATAATTTTCCATTTTTTTTTCATCTACTTTCCTTTAAATTAGAAATTATAAACAATTCCTAGTTTATACATTTGATCCTGTTCAAATACTGGTGGAGCTAAGTTTAATTTAAGTTTAAGGTGTTTATTCAAATTATATCCAATTTCAGTTGTAAATCCTGATGCAGTCTCAAAACCATTTGAATTTAGAAAAAATGCATCACCTAATAGTGGTCCAATTGATATTCCAAAACTAAATTTGCCAGAGATAATAAGAGTTTTTAAAACACTTCCAGAAACTAATGTTATTGCACTCTCATTAGATGCTCCCAAAGATATATTTATGCTAAAAAGAGATATTTTATACCAATCCCCCTCTATAATAAAAAACTCTAATCCTAATCCAACCATAGCAGCAAAAATTTCGGCTGTATATTCATAATCATCATAATAATCGTAAGCTCCATTACTAAAATATGCTAAATCTGAGCTTAAAGATAGTTTTAACCAATCAAAATAGAATTCACTATCCCAATCATCATCTTTTTTGTTAGATTCTATATTTTCTACTTTTTTATTAGACTCTATTTTTTGTTCTTTTGGAGTTTTATTAATTTGTGTTGAATTGTTAGATTTGTTTGAGTTAAATATCGCTATAGAGACCTCTTTTGAAAAATTTAAAAGAGATTCGGAGTCAGAAATATCTCCTTTGAATATTGTAGAGGAGGTTTTTATAATAGAACCAGTTTCAACATCAATAAATTTAATAGCAAAAAGTATATTTTGGCCAATAGGGGACAACTCAACCATTAATATTTTGTTTGCTGCAAGCATTTTTCCTGTATCAACTAAACAGCTTTCATCAAAACACCCCTTCTCTCTTTGTTCAGATTGCTCTTTCAAAGCCTCCTCTTGAGACTGTTCATCAATAAGAAAATATTGATTTGATGTTAATATTTCAGAAACTCCTAATCTTATAATATGTTGAGTTGATTCATTAAGATTTGTCTCTTTCTGAAAAATTTTAAGCATAACACCACTATTTTTTGCAAAAATAGTGCTTGAAAAGATTATGAGTAATATAAAAATTAGAATCTTCATGTTTTATCCTTTAGTTATTAGAAATTAAAACTCATTCCAGCTTGAAATAAAAATCCTATTCCATTATCATCAATACAAACACCAATTTTTGTATCAAAACTTTTACTATTTAAAAGTATTGAAAAATCTACTGTTGCAATAGATACTAATATATTTGAATTCAAAAAATATATCTGCATATCACCAAAAAGTGGCCCTAAAGATACTCCTAAACGTGCATCTCCTATTTTTAGTTTAGTCGAAGCAAATCCAACTGTTACTGCTGAAAAATAACCAAATGTTGTGAGGTTAAATCCTAATTTTAAAAGTGTAAAATCAACTAAAGAGGTTCCAACATTAACAAAATCTGCTAATATACCAAATGTTATTCCAGCATATGAGTCACTTGAGCTTCCCCCTTCATCCTCTTCATCATAAGATATACTAAAATCCTCAACAGTAGCACCCAAAAAATTGATATTCCATTTTGCTCTAAATCCTTTATATTTAGCTTTACTCTTTTTTTTACTTTTAGGTTGTTCCTCTTTTAAATCTATTTTTTGATTATTGGTTGTGAGACTATTATCAATATTAACCTCTTGATTACTACTCTCTTGAATATTTTTTTCTGTATTATAATCTAAAGAGAATAGTTCAGTTGTCATATTTTTTGAGAACTCTAATAACTCTTCACCATTATTAATATCATTTTTAAAAATAAGAGATTTAGCCTTTTGTGTGCTTCCTGTCTCAATATCAATATATTTTAGTGAGAATATATATTTTTCTCCCATTTTAACAATTTCAACAAGAAAAATCCCCTTTGCAGCCAACATTTTTCCTGTATCAACAAGGCAAAGTTCATCAAAACACTCTTTTTCTCTCTGTTCACTTTGCTCTTTAAGAGCCTCCTCTTGAGATATTTCATCAATTAAAGCATAACTATTTTTTGTTAAAACTTCAGAGACTCCCATTCTCAAAACATAAGAGGAATCTTTTGAAAGTTCAAAACTTTTGGTATTTACTTTTAGCATAACTGTAGATTGATTATCTCCAAAAATGCTTAAAGATGCAAATAATAAAAGTAAACCAATTAATTTAGACATAACTCTCCTTAATTTTAAAAGTAATGCAAACAGAATTTTAATAAAAAAATAAAAAATTCTTATCAAACAGTGATTAAAATATCTTTTTTTTAAAAAAAAGACAATAGAATAATTAAATATTTATTCTAAAACATTAAAACAAGTCAATTATTATTCCAAGTTTTAAAAAAAATAAAAAATTCTTGATAAAAAAGGTAATTAAAGCATAATTGTAAAAATGGATGATAAAAATGTCGCTATTTTTATATAGTATTTCATAAATAAATGTCATAATTAATATAAAAGAGTATATTTAATCTATTAAATTTCTTGTATAGCTTAAATAAATCATAGGTAGATGCTATTTTTAGTTTTATATTTTTGTTAATTTTAAAATAAAAGATATGAGTTTACTTTTTACTTTTTTATTAGTTGTAAAAACAAAAAGAGTCTATTTTTTTGTTTTGTAAACAGATTAAGATATTGGTATTATATTGAAAAAAATTGATATTTACTTTATTCTATATCAATTGGATTTACTTATAAAGGGAGTTATATAATGATTAATATTTTTTTTATAATAAATATTCTGGTTTTTTCTGATTTAAATAAAATTGAAATAGCTAATAATTCTAAAATGGTTAAAATTCCTAATAAAAATTTTAAAATGGATATAACAGAGGTTACTGTTGATGATTTTAAAAATTGTGTGGAGATTGGAATATGTAATAAAAAGAATTTTGATGAATTTAGCTCCTCAACAGAGGGATGTAATTATGGCTCTTCAAGGATAGATCATCCAATGAATTGTATTAATTTTTATGGAGCAACAGAGTATTGTAAATGGTTAGGAAAAAGATTACCAACAAAAGATGAGTGGAAGTATGCCCTAAAAGGGGGAGAAAATTTTAAATATGCTGGAAGTAATAATTGTGATGATGTTGCTTGGTTCTATCCTTCTCCAATCTATAAAACCCCATCACTTAATAGTAAATGGTTGAGAGAAAGACCTCTAAAATCTTTAATTCCAGAAACACATAAAGTTGCAACAAAAAAAGCAAATGGTTATGGATTGTATGATATGAATGGAAATGTTTCTGAATGGACAAATACTCTTTTTGATACTTATCGATTAAAAGAAATAGCATGGATAAACACTAAAGATAATTTAAACAAAGAGGGGTTTAGGATTGATGATTATGTAAAGTGTGGAGGTGGACCATATCGTTATAATAGAAATAATGTTGATACAGATTTTTGTATTGAAGAGTCTACAAATTCTAATTATATGGGAAATGGTTTTAGATGTGTTCAGAATTTAAATGAGATAGAGAAACAGGGATTAATGTATGATTTAAAAATATCATCAAATATTGATGGGGTAAATGTTTATATTAATGAAAAATTGATAGGAGAGACCTCCACAACAACAAAATTAAAAGAGGGAATCTATAAAATAAAATTAGTAAAAAATGGTTTTGAAAATTTTGAAAAAGAGTTGAATATATTTAAGGATGAGAATCTATTTGTAGAGATGTTTAAAATTGAAAAAGATATTTCTGAAAAAATGGTTAAAATTCCTGATAGAGATTTTAAAATGGATATAACAGAGGTAACAAATAGAGATTATAAACTTTGTGTTAATTCAGGAAAATGTGAAGAACAACATTATAATGATGGAAAATGTTTTATTGGTGGTGAAATTGGTTGGAATATAGCTATTGAATTTAAAGGGGATAAAAAACCTGTGCTTTGTATTACTTGGGAAGAGGCAAAAAATTATTGTGAATGGTTAGGAAAAAGATTACCAACAGAAGAGGAGTGGGAGTATGCAGCAAAGGGGGGTGAAAATTTTACATTTGCTGGAAGTAATAACCCTAATGAGATTGCTTGGTATTATGAAAATTCAGGAAATATAACTCATAATGTTGGAACAAAAAAAGCAAATGGATATGGGCTATATGATATGAGTGGAAATGTTTGGGAGTGGACTGATAGTTTGGATATGAATGAAAAAAATAATATAGATTCTTTAATGAAAAAAAAAGAGGAAGAAAATTTGTTTTCTCTTGATTCAGAAGCATTGATTCGTATTATACGTGGAGGATGTTTTTTTGATTTTAGTGATTATGAAAGAAGTAATGAATGGATAACATATAGAATTGATTCTATGCCAAAAGTTAAATCTTATGATGATGTTGGTTTTCGATGTGTTCAAGATTTAAAATGGTATGAATTCAAGATTTATTAGATTTTAAGAAAAATATACAAAAAAAATAAAAGATAAAACAGATAAAAAATAATTTTCTACATTCAGCGGGTTAGATTTCGACAAGCTCAATCACCTTTCCGCTGTTCATGTATTATTATAGAAAAAAATATAAATGAACAGTGTATTTTAATGCACTGCTAGAGAAAATAATTTTCTACATTCAGTGGGTTAAAACCACGCTGTTCATGTAAGAGTTATTATATTTTCCTGTATTATTATAGAAAAAAATATAAATATACTCTGTAGAGATTTAATAACTATATTTTTCAAATGTTTTTTTAGCTTTATCTATAAACCAATCTCTTAATGATTTTGGTTCAACTATCTCTGCATCATCCCAAAAGCCTGAAAAAAATAGTTGTGCCTTTAGTTCTGATGATTCAAAAATATACAAATCATTCTCATTACTTATTAATTTTGGTTTATTATGTCTAAATTTATCTAAAAGCTTTTTACCATTCTCTGTAAATTTAATAATAACTTTCTGATTATATGATAGAAATGGATCAAAATTTCTTTTTAATTCTGATATAAATTTTTTGTTTTCTATTCCATATATCTGTTTTGTCTCTTTTTTTTCAACCATCAATATTCCAGATACTCTATATGATAGCAACATGTTTTTTCTAATTAAATATCCACAAAGATAATATAACTGATTATCTTTATCATACTGTATAAATAGTGGTTCAATCTCTTCAACTCTATTATTATATGATATAATAACATTTTTTTTATGCTTTATCTGCTCCTCTAATTTATCTATATTATCTTTATGTATTAATCTCTCTCTCTCTGCTCTGGATAGTTTTCCATACTCATCAAAAATATATCTAAAATACTCTGCTAAACTATTTTCACAATTAAAATCATCCCAAACACTCTCTAATAGTCTCTCCTCTGTTTTATTAAGATTAAATTGAATTACAACTGTATGCTCTTTTTCAAGCTTTTTATAACCCTTTTTATCATAAAACTTTTTAAAAATATTATTGTATAAAAGATTTTTTGATATTTGAAATAGCTTTGCATCATACTCAATAGTCTCTGCAACTAAATTTGTTACAGTAAGCCTTATTTTTCTCATTTTATCTCCTGTTTATATAAAACATTTTATTTATTGACTATTTGTAACTATTTCTCTTTATTAAAAAGATGATAGATAAACTATGCTTTATTAAATTTTTTATAATAGATAAAATAGTTTATCTCTTTATATAATTATATTTAGTTAACTAAACAAAATATCTAAATCAGATACTTTATTTTCTATTGTATATTAATTTTTCTAGAAATGGTAGGAACAAAATTAGATTTTTTTACAAACAGATGAGTTAACCCAACCTATGTTTCCATTAGGTAAAGAGATTTGATACCAACCATTTTTCTCTTTTGTGATATGAACTTTTATCCCTTCATGAATTGAAAATGTTGTTCGATATTGTTCATCTGCCCCATCTTTTGCAGTAACTCCACTCTCAACAATAACTCCCAAATCTATATTACTATGAGAGTATCTATTTCCAACTATTAATACTCCAACAGATATAAAAATTAGAAAGCTTACTATTAATAAAATTATTGTTACTGTTTTTTTAAAAAAGGGAATCTCTTTTTTCCTTCCAGCTAATATAATCCAGAAAATTGCCCAAAAAACTGTAAATATCACCATTAACATTTTAAAATCAAGTAGCCTAAAAAATGAGTAGATTGCATTACTTCCAACCATCTCCGCCTTTCCTGATGTTAAAAGTATTTTATCTATATTTTTTGTTTGAGCTAATCCTAAATTCTCTTGAGCATTTGAGAAGTTTGGATTCTCTACTAATGCTTTTTCATAATATAGTATTCCATATCCATATTTTCCGAGCTGAACATAACTATTTCCCATATTATAAAATAGAGAATCAGATTTAACCCCTTTTTGTTCTAAAAGCTCATAGAAAGAGAGTGCTTTTTTATACTCCCCCTTTTTATAAGCCTCATTACCTTTATAAAAAAGGTCACTCATTGAGTTTCCACTCAATAAAATAGGCATTAAAATAGATATAATAAATAGAAATTTTTTCATAATTCACCCTTTAGAGTTACCATTTACTAAAACTCACTCTCTATTTTTAAAATAGTATCTTTAATTGCTTGAATTGATGATTTTTTCTCATCCTCAGTTACCTCAAGTCTTGAGAATCTAACAAACTCACTATTCTCAAGTTGATTTGTTATTGTCTGTATTTCGGGCTCTTTAATCCCTTTTTTCTCAAGAAAAAGTGCTGTTTGCTCTGTTGTTAATCCTTTTACTGATATTGAGAATTTATCAATTAAATACTCTGCAACAATTTGATAAAATTTTAAATAAAACTCCTCTGTTGATAAAGACTCTTTTTGAAGTGTTTTAAATGAATCAAAAAGTTTTTTTGCAGCTTTTTTTCTTTTTATTGCAAAAATATTATCCTCATTATGAATCTTTATTCTATATGTGATGAATGCAAAAATATAGAATAAAAATGTTGATAACATAATAATAGAGAGAATCAAATAGAATATAGTGGCTTTGCCACTCTCTCTATAACTCTCCTCAATTGGTTTTAATACAATATCTTGGTAAACATCTCCTGATGATGTTTTATTTAATTGATTTGAGCTATTTTGACTATTACTTCCATTATTCGTTGTTGGATTATTACTATTTGCTGATAGATTACTATTTGAATTTCCTCCAACAACCTCCAGTTTTAAATCTTTATAGTCAACTGTATAGTATTTCCCTTTTGCTGGATCAAAAAATGAAAAAACAATATCAAATGGCTTAAAAACCCCATTTTCAAGAGGTTTTATTGCAATAACTCTCTCTTTTTCGCCATGAATAGGTGAACCATCACCAATAATATTTTTATCAACTGGATCATAATATTTAAAATTATTTAACTGTTTTAACTCTGGAAAAGAGATATTTTTTATATTTCCTGTCCCTTTTATTGTCATTTTTAATGTTACAGGCTCATTAATCTCTACTTGTGATTTTGATAAAGATAGAGCAAAAGAGAAATCTCCAACATTCTCAATTTTAAAATTATCTGGTCTATCCTGTTGAGGAAGCTCTTTTACATTAATTTTTATAGAGTTTGATTTTCTTTTATAAATAGATCTTGGTGAACGATTAAACATTGAAGAGAAGGCATCAGCTCTAAATTTTCCACTAAGAGGTGGTAGTTCAAAAGAGCCACTTTTCATAGGGAATAGAGCAAATTTAGCTATTGGGGTCACTTTAAAATAGTATCCTTTATATATTTTTGTCCCTTTTGGCGAACCCAATGAATCTTTTTTTATCTCCTCAATCCAAAAATCTTTAAATGATGGTGTATTTGGTTGTTCTGCAAAATTTACATCAATTCTATGATATAAAGAGTATGTTACTGTAATCTGTTCACCAACATAAACATCATCTTTATCAACAGTTGCTGCAAGAAAAAGATCTGTATCAAATGGAAACTCAAATTTAGAGTCTCCCTCAGACTCAACTCCAGAGTTAAGAATATTTATTGATAATGAGTTTGATGTATAGACTTTTCCTTTATATGTTACAGTTACAGGTGGAATTGTGATTTTTCCAATTTTAGATGGAGAGTAGGTTAAACTATAATCTGTTGTAATCTCTTTTGTTGTCTCTCCATTTATAATTTGAATACTTTGACTTATACTTCTTGATTGTGCAAGAAGCATTAATCCTTCAGGAGATGGAAACTTTTTAACTTTTACAACAGATGTATCGGTTTTTATACGAACATTTACAGATATTGTATCATCAAGTGTATAATTAGTTTGATCTGCACTCATTTCAACAGATATATCTCCCCAAACTGGAGATGTTAAAAAGAGTAAGAATAATACAACTATTTTCATAACTCACCACTCTAATAGATAAAATTAACAACTACAAAATAAAACAGAGACCATTTTAGTTTTTTATAAAACTAAAGTCAAACAAAGAATAATTTAAACTCTACCAATTATTACCAGATCTATTTTTTTGTAAATGTTTCTGGTTCATCATTAATTGATAAAGTTTTAGATTTTTATTATCACGTTGAAGATTCTCTAATATTTTTAAATCCTCTTGAGTTAATTGATGTTTTTTGGTTTCATTCTCATTTTTATTTTCACTCTCTTGAGGTTCCTGTTTTTCCATCTCTTCTTTATTCTGATCTTTATTTTGTTCTTTCTGCTCTTTATTCTGCTCTTTTTGATCTTTATTTTGCTCTTGCTGATCTTTATTCTGTTCTTGCTGATCTTTATTTTGTTCTTTTTGATCTTTATTCTGCTCTTGCTGATCTTTATTCTGCTCTTGCTGATCTTTATTCTGCTCTTGCTGATCTTTATTCTGCTCTTGCTGA
>JAFGXH010000320.1 GCA_016936735.1 bacterium | reverse complement strand
TTTACTAATGATTTTTATGAAAAAAACTTATTTTTCACAAAATTAATCTTTTTAATTCACAATAATATAGTATAATAAATTATCAATCTTTTTAAAAAAAGGAGTGTCTATGGGAGCCTCAATTATTGCTATGGGGGCATATTTGCCTGCTGAAAAAATTCCAGAGGGAATTAAAACAGATTTTTTACAATTTTTAAAAAAAAGAACTAAAATTCCATCAGAATATATTGATGAGATGGAGAAAACAGGATATTTTCCTGGTAATATTGAAACAAATTTTAGTGGTTGGATGAGTAAGCCTTGGTATTCAGAGTGGCTAAAAAAAATACCACCCAAAAAAAAAGATGATCCATTTCAAGGCACAAAAGAGCGTAGAAGAGTTCCATTTGATCCAATCTCAATAAAAGAGTCTATTAATCCACACTACATGTTACCATCTGATGCTGAGGTTATTGCAGGTGCAAGTGCAATTATTACTGCAGGTATAGAGGCTGATTCAATTGATTTATTAATTGTTCACTCTCAAATTCCAGATAGAGCTCTTCCTGCAAATGCCTCTTTACTACAAGATAAACTTGGATTAAAAAATGCAGGAGCATATAGTGTTGATACCTGTTGTTCATCTTTTATTACAATGCTTGAGATTGCTTCATCTTTATTAATTTCAAAAATAAAAAAAAGGGTATTAGTTATAAGTAGTTATATCGATTCACATATTAATGACAAATCGGACTATTATAGTGTAAATACTGGAGATGCAACTGTTGCAGCTGTTTTAGATTTTACTGATGATGATTCTGGATATATATCATCAACATCAACAAGTGATGGAAGATGGCATGATGCAATTATATTTAAACACAGAGAGCCAAATATATTTAGAAAAGCTGAATATTCTACAAACTATTTACAATATTTTGTGACATTTAATAATTTTAATTCAATAAAATCTCTAGCCTCTTTAACAGAGGAGAATATAAAATATGTATGTTTTGAAACATGTAAAAAAGCGAATATTAATATAAATAGTGTTGATATGTTTGTAACACATCAACCTGTCTCTTGGGCTGCTAACTGTTGGAGATTAGCTGTTGGAATTGATGTTGATAAGTTTCATCAATCATTTGAAAAATATGGAAATGTTGCAACATGTAGTAGTGGAGTGAATCTTTTTGAGGCTTTAAATTTTGGAAAAATAAAAAAAGATGATAATATTTTAATGGCATCATCAGGAGCAGGAGAGAATCATATTGCTCTTCTTTTTAAAGCATCTAAAAAATTGATTGAAAACCAAAAAAAATGGTCATAGAGATTTTAAAGTGATAAAATCTTTTTTAAAAACATGAAATTATAAAATTTTTTATTTTATAAAAAGGTAGTCAACTATTTTTTTATGAGTATTTTGAATATTTTAGCTATAAGAGGTAGATATGAGTAGTAATAATATTGAGATAATAGGGATAGGTAGTTATCTTCCTGAAAAAAAAGTTGATAATCACCATTTTAATTATGAAAATTATGGTGTTTCAGATGAATGGTTAGTAAAAGCGGGAGTAAAATATCGCCATGTTGCAGAGAAAAATGAGACTATTATAGATTTAGCATATAATGCAGCTATTAATGCTATTAGTAATGCAAAAATAGATATCTCAGATATTGATGCAATATATCTTGTTTCAGGAACAATATCTCCCGAACAGATTATTCCTGCTGCAGTTTTAGATCTTCAAAAAAAATTGGGAATTACAGAGTCTTTGGCATTTCAAACATTAGATACATGTTGTGGATTTTTAAATACATTAGAATTAGCGACTCACTCAATTATGGCAGGTTCTGTTAAGTGTGCATTAGTTATTGGTGCAGAGGTTTTCTCAAAAGCTTTTTGTAAAAAAAGTGAGGTTACATTTAAAGTTAGTATGTGTATGGGAGATGGAGCTGGTGCTCTTATTCTCAAAGCATCAAAAGATGAGGGATTTATCTCCTCATATCTTAAAAGTAGTACTAAATTTAGTGGTGGTTTAAAAGTCTGTTATACAGACCATAAGGATGGTGGTGAAAATGGTGGATTAATTGTTGATTTTAATATTCCTGAAAATGTAAAGTCATCAATAGATCCAGAGGAGGCTTTAGGAAGAATTATTGATTTTACAAAAAATGCAATTCCTAATGCAATAAAAGGGGTTTATGAAAAAACAGGTTTTTCTCATGATAACATAGATCATTTTATTCTTCATCAACCAAATCGAATGTTTATTGAGAGTTGGAAAAAACTTGCAATGATTCCACCAGAAAAACATGAGGATACACTTATTGAGAATGGAAATATGGCAACAGCCTCAATACCTGTAACTCTTGATATATTTTATAAAGAGGGAAAAATAAAAAAAGGGGAGACTCTTCTTTTTGCATCTGTTGGAGAGGGGGCCACTTGGGGAGCAATGATTTGGAAATGGAATATTGATTAATATTTTCTAATTTATTGTATCATATTATATTATCTCTTTGTAAAAAACTATTTATAATAATTTGAAAATATATTGTAATATTGTTACAATAAGATTTTTGAACTATTTGGTAGGATAATTTATGACTCAAGTAAAAACAGGTCTTGATAGATGGATTGAGAATAGATTCTCAATAATAAAAAATAAAAGTGTTGCACTTTTATGTCATGCAGCCTCTGTTGATTCAAATTATAATCATATTATCCCTCTTATGTTAGAGTGTGATGTTGATTTAAAAGTACTATTTGAACCTGAACATGGTGTTTATGGTGCTATGCAAGATATGGAGAGGGTTAATCAAAAAAAAGAGCAAAAACGTGGTGAATTTAAAAGAGTATCTCTTTATCAGGGGAGTTTTAGCTCTCTTTTTCCAAAAAAAGAGGATTTAGAGAGTATTGATGTTGTTGTTATTGATCTTCAAGATGTTGGATCAAGATATTATACCTATGTTTATACCGCCTCATTTTTGATATCAGCAGCCTCAGAACTTGGAATTCCTGTATATATTCTTGATAGACCAAATCCTATTGGCTCTAAAATTGAGGGAAATTTAGTAACTCCTGGATTTGAATCTTTTGTTGGATTCTATCCATATTTTAGAAATAGACATAGCTATACAATTGGAGAGATGTTAAGAGTAATTCATAGAGGTTCTGAGTGTGATTTAAATATAGTTTTAATGGAAAACTATAATCATTCATACTATTTTGAAGAGACAAATGCTCCTTGGGTTTTACCATCCCCTAATATGCCAACTGTTGATACCGCAATACTATATCCTGGAGGTTGTTTAATAGAGGGAACAAATATCTCTGAGGGAAGGGGAACAACAAAACCATTTCATTTTATTGGTGCTCCATGGATTAACCCATTACTTCTTAAAAAAGCTATGGAATCAAATGGATTAGATGGTGTTGCTTTAAGAGTTGTCTCTTTTAAACCAATGTTTCAAAAATATGGTAATGAGGTTTGTCATGGTTTAGAGCTTCATATAACAGATAGAGATAGTTTTTTACCATTAAAAACATATCTTTCTCTTATATATAATGCTTATCAACACTTTATCTCTTTTGATTGGAGAAGAGATGAGTATGAGTTTGTAAAAGAGCCAATTGCAATAGATCTTCTTTTTGGAACTGATGATATCAGAAAAGATATTGAAGCTGGCAAAGAGTTTGATAAAATATATCAAAAACTCACTCCAACTCTTAATGATTTAAAAGATGTTCAATCCAACTATTTATATCTTTAAATAATATTATTGTAACTATTTTTTATTAAAAAAATATCTATAAAAAACTATACTTTATTGATTTAACTTGAAAATACTATTTTTTTATATTAACATGTCTTGATTAGAAAACCTTTACTATTTATGAGGTAAAAATGAGATTGGAAAATATTGAAAAATATATTGATTTTTGTAAAAAACAGACAAATTCAGTTGTAAATTACACTTTATCTTTAAAAAAACATATTAAAAAAATTGTTATAAAAGATGAAGAGAGAGGATTACTATTTAAAAACTCACTTTTTAATAAACTACTAAAACCAGGAGTTTACTACTTTCCACCATTTGTTGATATTGATGTAAAAATTGCAAATATTAATGCCCCATTTTATGTTACAGGGTATGATGTATCTATTTTTATAAAAAATGAGCAGTTAGCAAAAGAGTTAGAGGTTTTTGAAGTAAAAGATTATGAATTGGGTCTTCTTTATGAGGATGGACTTTTTAGAGCTGCATATAAAGCTGGAAAACATCCATTTTTTAAAGGATTAAAAAAAAGAGAGATGAGAATTATTGATAAACGAATTCCAGAAATTGATGAAAAACTATTCGATTTATCACTATTTATGAATCCTGCTCTTTATGGAAACTATTATGCTTTTGATGTATCAAAACATGAGGTAGGGCTTTTATATTTTAACAATAGATTTCAAAAAACTCTTACAGAGGGAAGATACTACTTTTGGAGTGGAGTATATATTCCTCAAATTGTTAAAGTTGATTTAAGACAACAGCAAATAGAGATAAATGGACAGGAGTTAATGACTCTTGATAAAATTACAATTAGATTAAATTTTGTTTCACATTATAAAATTGTAAATCCAGAAAAACTTACACACACTATTAATAACTATACTCAGCAAATATATATTCTTCTTCAGCTTATATTAAGAGAGTATATTGGCTCACTCTCTTTAGATGATATTCTTAAGAAAAAACAGGAGATTGGAGATTATGTTCTTGAAAAAATAAAAGAGAAACAGAGCGATTTTGGTATTGAGTTTAATTTTTGTGGTGTTAAAGATATTATACTTCCAGGAGAGGTTAAAGATATTCTTAATACTGTATTGATTGCAGAGAAAAAAGCTCAAGCAAATATGATTATGAGACGTGAAGAGATAGCATCAACAAGAAGTCTACTAAATACAGCAAAACTTCTTGATGAAAATGAGACTCTTTATAAACTAAAAGAGATGGAGTTTATTGAGAAAATATCTGATAAAATAGACTCTGTATCATTATCAAATGGAGGTTCTGTTTTAGAACAGATTCAATCACTATTTCTACCTAAAAAAAAATAATATTAATTACCCACAAGAAATAGATAATAGACTATTTTTTACTTACTCTTTTTGTCAAAATATTATATAAATTTATGAATTGTTGTTTTATATTTTTAAAACAGTTGCTATAATATTCTGTTTTAGGTGAGAAGTGATTTCATTTTTTTAAGAGGTTTTATGATTCCATTTAGAATTGGTGAGGGTATTGATTTTCATAAATTTAAAAAGGGTAATGGGTTTAAATTAGGGGGTGTTTTTATTCAATCAGATTTATCAATAGAGGCACATTCAGATGGTGATATTCTGTTTCATGCGATTGCAGATGCAATGCTTGGTACATTTGCACTAGGTGATATTGGAAAACATTTTCCAGATACAGACTCTAAATATAAAAATATTGATTCCTCTGAAATAGTTCTTTTTGCATTTAAAGAGATTCAGAAAAAGGGATATTATATTGGTAATATTGATGCAACAATTATTTT
This sequence comes from bacterium, assembly GCA_016936735.1. Lineage (GTDB taxonomy): Bacteria > UBP6 > JAFGXH01 > JAFGXH01 > JAFGXH01 > JAFGXH01. Next base: position 987 of record JAFGXH010000320.1, on the reverse strand, counting down.
ACAAAAACCTAAAATAGCACCATATATTGAGGCAATAAGATATCATATTGCAGACCTATTTGGAATAAATACAGATCAAATATCTATTAAAGCCACAACATCTGAAAAAATGGGATTTGTTGGAAGAGAGGAGGGGATTGCTGTTTTTGCAACAGTTTTAATATCAAATTTAAAACAGTATAAATAGTAAAGATTGTTTTATAATTGAATATTTAATCCTCAATCTCCCAACTTTTAATAGTTCCCGATTTTTTATTAAATTGAACTCCAATTAGAATTAATTTTCTACTATCTAAAAGATAAATATTGTAATACTCTTTTGTTTTGATTTGTTCAATCGCTTTTTTTGCTGTTTGAGTAAGCTTGAACTCAAGAATGTAAATTGTTGTGTCTGTTTTGATAACAGCATCCATTCTACCATCATTTGTATTTACTTCTACTTTAATTCTGTAACCCAAAAGGGTAAAAATAATGTAAAAAACTGTTTGGTAATATTTTTCTTGACTGATTTTTATTGAGTTATCAATTTTAGCATAAAAAACTTTTAAAACTTTAAAAACTTTATCTAAATCATTTTTTAAAAATGCCTCTCTTAAATCCTCAATAAGAGTTGGCGTCTCCTCTTTTCTTATTTGAGTAAAATAGTCAACCAATATCTCAACAAAAGAGCTTTTGACCTCTTTATTTGGATAGCTAAGAGTATAAATTTCACTTTCTGGATCATATTTTTTTATTGTTAAATAGCCAGTTTGAAAAAGTAATGGTTCAACTCTTAATCTCTCAATCTCATAACTTGAAAACATGCTACTTTTTAAATTTAGATTCTCAAAATCAACAACAGGATAATCATGCTCTTTTAAAAGTTTTAATAAAAATGTTGGAGTTCCTGTTTCAAACCAATAGTGTTTGAATGAGCATTCATCCATAGCTCTTGTAAAAGAGACTGGATTATAAACAGAGATATCTTTTTCTGTAAATCTCACACCA
>JAFGXH010000038.1 GCA_016936735.1 bacterium | reverse complement strand
TGTTCGGAATAAAACAGTTAACAATAAAATAAAAATCACAATTATTTATCAAATATTGACAATATTATTAAATTGAAATAGAATGAGTTGTGATTTAATATATTTTAAATCTTTTTTATCATAAGTTATTAAAATATTTTGTTTAAAAAATTATAAATCGGTTTTATGGAGGATAAATGTATAAAAAATTATCTTTTTTATTTCTATTAGTAGTACTATTTCCATTTTCACTTTTTGCTACAACAACAGAGATATCTCTTCTTGCAAGACCTGAAAGATTTGCAACAACAGGTTCTGAAACCTCTGTTAAAATTTTTTCAAAACCAGGAGAGTTTACATTCACCTCAAATAGTAAAATAGAGTTTGAGCCTGCAACAGGAGTAACAATAACATCATCAATAATGCAGGATGAGCATAATTTGCAAATCAACTTTACAACAAGAAATGTAACCCCTGGTGCTCGTTCAATTAAAATAACAGATGGTGGAAACATATATATTGCTAAAAATGTTATCTATTTTGGAGATGATCCATTTAAAATGGTTGCAATTGGTACTCCAGATCCAAATAACCCAAGATTAGTTTCATTAACAAATAAAAACTACTCAGGAAGAGTAACTTTTGTTGCTGGTCCTAACACAACATTTGGTTCAACAGGATCTGTTTCAATATCCCCAAATAATGGAATAACAATAAGCAACATATCTTTTTTAACAAATCAGGTATCTTTTGATTTAGAGTGTAATAATGCACCTGCAGGATATAAAGAGGTAACAATTACAACAGGTGGAAACATATATAAAGTTGAAAGAGCATTTACTATTGGAAAATCAATTCAGGGTGGCTTCCTTTTTGCTTCAAAGCCAACAAATGGCTCTGGAACATTTAATAATATCATATTCCAAACTCCAATGAATGAAGAGCTATTAGTAAATGCAGATAGTTTTCTTTTTCCTGTTGCAACAAAAAACAGTTTTAAAACTGTTTCAATAACAGATAATCATAATGCAAAGGGAAATCTAACTATCTCATCAATTACATCTCAAATTCCAATGGAGTTTAAAAAAAATAGTCAAATATTTTTTATTCAACCACTTTTAGTTCGTCAGGCAACAACAGAGAGTGATTATACTGTTTCAGCAGAACCAAATAGTTTTGAACAGGGAGCAGAGGGAAGAGTTGTTTTTACATTTAATACAATTCCTTCAGGAACACCAACATTAACATCATCTACAGGGATTGAGTTTTCATCTATTACAGTATTAGATAAAACAGTTATTGCAACTATATCTGTAGATTCATCTGTAAGTGATGGTAAAAAATCGGTTACATTTCAATTTCCATCACAAAAAGTTGTCTCTACAGATGTTCTAACTATCACAAAAGCTGTATATACAATTTCTCCATCAGAGGCAAAACAGGGTGAAACAGTAAAATTAACAATAAAATCTCAAGAGAGTAGTTTTGATGGTGAAATGGAGGTAACAATAACAGGATTAACTCTTCCAACATTAGAGAAAACAGACTCTAAAACAATAGTATTTAATGATGTTCTTATTCCAGAGAATAGTTTTGTTGGACCAAAAGATGTTAAAATATTTAAAAATGGTTCTCTTCTAAAAACAGTAACATTTAAAGTAAAACAGGGTGAAAACACAAAGCTATTAAGTGTAACTCCATCAAGAATGGATAGAGGAATGAAAAACTATGTTGTCACTTTTGTTGGACAGAATACTCACTTTAGTATGAACTCTGTAATATCAAGCGATAATGATACTGTTTCTGGTATACCAACTATTGCTAGCAATGAGATGTTACAGGCTGAAATAAATGTATCAATTGATGCTCCAGTTGGAAAATTACCAATAAAAATAACAACAGGTTATGAATCTGTTGAATTAAAAGATGCCCTAACAATAACATCAAATAAAGGAATTACTATTGTAGATCCATCTGTTATTGAAGAGGGAACACATAATATTGAATTAACACTTTCAGAATCATTAACAGAGGATAGTTTTTTTGTTTGGATTAGTGGAGAGGGTGCTATTATAACAAATACATCTAAATTATCATCAGATAAACTCTCAATAACAGTAACAACAAATGATAAGGCTACTGGTGAATTAAGAGATATCGCTGTTATTCAGGGTGAGAGTGTGTTTTATAAAAAAGAGGCATTAGATATAAAAGTTCCAACACTTGTAAAAATATCCCCTACAGAGGTTGTTATTGGTAAAACAGCAACACTTAAACTAATTGGAGAGGATACAACATTTGATGTTAATACAACTCCAACATTTTCTCCAGAGGGAATTACAGTTCTTTCAAAAAGAGCAAATAGTGCAACAGAGTTAGAGTTTGGTATTGAGATTAGTGAAGATCTATCAGATGGAGATCTATTCTCTGTCTCTGTTGAGGATCAAGGTAGAGTATTAACACTGAAAAATGCTATTATTGCAGTATCAGAAAAAAGTGATGATGGAGGATGCTCTTTTTCAAATCATAACAGTTCTAAACCTATACTAATGTTAACAATGTTAACCCTTTTATCCATATTTGTTATCAGAAGAAAATACAGAATTATTCAGAAATAAAATCACTTATCAAAGTTAATAAAACAAAAATTTATATCGATTACTCTTTTTTTATTAGGGTAGATTTTTCGAGTAATCATAAAATCTTGAATTCATGTC
>JAFGXH010000319.1 GCA_016936735.1 bacterium | reverse complement strand
ACAAAAAACAAAAGAGTAAAAGAGTTGGAGAGGGACTTGAAAAAACTATTTATATGAATAGTTTATAAACTAAGTTTTTATTGAGTTGGTATAATGAATTTTATTGATATTCAAAATATTTCAAAATATTTTAAAACAAAAGATAGAAAAATTCAGGTTTTGAACAATCTTTCAACAAAATTTTATGAGGGTGAATTAACTGCAATAAAGGGCGAAAATGGAACAGGAAAAACAACACTTTTAAAAATAGTTGCAAGACATATCATACAAGACTCTGGTTCAATCTATTGGAATACTCAAAATTGGGATATTTTTTTAAAAAATAATCTATCATATCTACTTTTATCATCATCAAGAGGATTCTATTATCGATTAACATTAATGCAAAATTTAGAGTTTTTCTTAACAATATATAAAAAAAAGTTTCTATTATCAAAAGCTCAAGAGGAGTTAGAGTCTCTATCTTTATGGGAACATAAAGATAGAAGATTTCTTGAATTATCAACAGGAATGGCTCAAAAATTATCTTTTGTAAGAGCAATGCTTTTAGAACCTAAAGTTATTCTTCTTGATGAGTTTGAGCATGGAATAGATCAAAAATCTGTTGAAATAATATTCAATAGAGTTCAAAAACTAAAAAAAGATAAAGTTATTATTTATATATCACATCAACAGGAGCTTTTAAATCAAAGTGATAATATTTTAGAGCTATCTAATAATAGTTCTAATAGTAATCTTTCACAAATAAAATAGTATTATTATTTTAGATTTATTAAAAAGATAAATTTATATTAATATTGGAATTTAACTGATGCAGCCTTGATAATGGAGATAAATTGTTCCGCTTTTAAAGATGCTCCACCAACTAATGCACCATCAATATCTGGTTGAGACATCAAAGATTGAGAGTTTTTATCATTTACACTTCCACCATAAAGAATCAATATTTTTGATGCAATCTCAGAGTTATATATTTTCTCAATAATAGCACGAATAAATGAATGAACCTCTTGAGCCTCATCTGGAGTTGCAGTTTTTCCTGTTCCAATAGCCCAAACAGGCTCATAAGCAATCACAACTTTTGAAATATCTGAGTGTGCAATTCCAGAAAGTCCCTCAATAAGTTGAGTTGCAATAACCTCCTCAAGAGTTCCAGATTCACGCTCCTCAAGAGTCTCTCCAACACAAAATATTGAGATTAATTGGTTTCTTAATGCTGCCTTAATTTTCAAATTGATAATATTATTATCTTCATGAAAATAGCTTCTACGTTCTGAATGACCAATAATAACAAAATCTGCACCAATATTTTTTAAAAAACTACCAGAAATCTCACCTGTATATGCACCAGAATCCTCATAATATAGATTTTGACCAGCAACACCAATATAGGAATCTTTTAAAAATGAGGCAACACTCTCTATGGATGTAAATGGAGGAGCAACAACAACATTCACATCTCCAGAGAATGGTAATCCATAATGAATTCCTTTTACTAAAGATAGTGCTGAGTCACTACTCATATTCATTTTCCAATTTCCTGCAATTAAAGGTATTCTCATAAATCCCCCTTTAATATTTGTCGTAGCTCATTTGCTATCATCTGTTTAATTGGGTCATCATAAGTTTTTGGAGGAGTTATTGTTAAACTATCCATTGAGTTATATTTTTGTTGAATAGCCTCTGGTCCTAATTTAAGAGCAGCTCTTTTTTTCATTAAAGCAAAAATATCCTCATCTGAAAGGGTAATAGGAATTCCCATCTGTTTTGCATAAGTATCAATTTTAATTAAATGCTCCAATAGTTCAACTCTTAGATATGCCTGTTCAATATCAGCTCCAATTGCTAATACACCATTTCCAGGAATCATAATTATATCTGATTGCTGAAGAGCCTCCTCAATTGCTCTATCCTGTTCTACTGTTCCAGGCATAACAAAAGGTGTTACTGGAATAATATCTCCAATTGAGATAACAGCCTCTGGAACATTAACAATAAAAGAGCTATTTACCATACCTCTTGCCATTATATATGGAGGATGAGCATGAACCACAGCATTAGCCTCTCTTCTTGTTTGATAGGCTATTTGGTGCATTCTAAATTCAGAAAAAGAGTTTCCAATCCCTGAGATTTTTTTTCCATTTTCATCCAACTCTAAAACCATTTCAGAAATAATATCAGCTTTGCTTTTTGATGTTGGAGTTGCAAGAAAATGATTCTCAAATTTAACAGTTATATTACCATCATGATTTGCAGTAAAACCTTTTTCATCAAGTTTATGGCAATAGTGAACTATTTTTTGAACTAAATATGATTTTTGATTACCCATTTATGAACCTAACTTAATTGTGTAGAGTTACCACTTGCAAGCATATCATTTAATTTATTAAGAGCTGTTATTGCTGCTTCTGCCGCATAATCAATCATTGTCTCTTTTCCACTCATAATAAGTCTACCTGTTGCACCAGTAACTTGAGCCATATTAAGTTGAACATCTGCAGCTTTTAATGCCTCATTTGTAGCAATTGATAGATATGCTGCTGGTGTTGCTTCAATAATTAAAACAGAATCTCCAGCTAAAACCATATTACCTTTTGAGTTACCTGTAAAGTATATTGCATGATCCTGCTCAACCCCTCTAATAACTTTATTTGTTAAAATTGTGATTTTTGCTCTATCATTCTCAGTTAAACCAGCTGCCTCTAAAATAGCTCTTCCAGCCTCTTTAACCTCTCCTTGATTTGGATGTTGAATCTGCATCATACCAAATTGACGCTCTGTTACAACAGAACCAAGTCTAACTGATGTGGATTTTAAAGCCATATCAATCATACTATGAATCTCCATTGCAGGTGCAATCTCTATAAAAAGTGCAGAATCAAACTCTTGTGGATCATATACTCTATTCTCTTTTGCAATATATTGTGCAAATTGAGGTTGCAATTGATCAATAAAAACTAATGTTCTCAACTCGAACTTTTGGTCACTCATAACTCCTCCAAAATACCATTTTATATACAAACATAAAACTCATCTATTATATATAGCAAAAAATAAAACAGACTATTTTTGTTATTTTAATATACTGATAAAACAAAAAATCAACTGTTTTACAAAAGTTATCAATACCCTTTTGACTCAGCTTTTACACCAGTTACAATAGAAACACCAGATGATGTTCCAATACGATTTGCACCAGCTGCAATCATTTTTTCTGCAATCTCTCTTGTATTAACACCACCAGATGCCTTAACTTCCATATCTTTTCCAACAATTGCTCTCATTAATGCAATGTCCTCAACTGTTGCACCACCACTACTAAAGCCAGTAGATGTTTTAACAAATGCAGCTTTTGCTGTTTTAGATAAAACACATGCAATAACTTTTTCATCATGATTTAGTTCAGACATCTCAAGAATAACTTTAACTTTATATGGTTTTGAAGCCTCTACAACAGCTAAAATATCTTGATACACAAGAGAGTAATTTTTTGATTTTAAGGCACCAATATTGATAACCATATCAATCTCTCTTGCACCTGCACGAATTGCCTCTTTTGCTTCAAAAACTTTTGCCTCTGTTGAAGCTGCCCCTAAAGGAAAACCAATAACAGCAATAGGTAGAACTGCTGAACCCTGTAGAAGAGATGCAACAAAAGGAATATTGCTAGAGTTTACACAAACTGTTGCAAAATTATATTGAATTGCCTCTTGACATACTTTTGCAAGCTGTTGTTGAGTTGCATTTGGTTTTAACAATGTATGGTCAATCATTCTTGCTAGTGTATATGAATCGACTGAGTTTTCAACTTTTTTCTCAACAACATTTTTTGAGTGTTGGAATGTAGTTGATGTTTTTTTACCAAAAAATTGGCTTGTATTTTTATAATCTATTTTTTCACTCACAACACTCTCCTTTTTTGTAGAAACAGTAGCCTGCTGAAGTCTTTGAGCAACTTTTTGTGTAATTTGCTCTATAACACCCTCAATGTTATCTATTTTATTCATAAACTACTCCTTTTTTGAGACTTTATCAACAATACCAAGAATTACTGAGTGAAATGGATCCTCTTTTGTTCCAAGTAGTTGTCTGGCACTATTTCCCTCTTGCTGAACTAAAACAACATCTCCCTCTCCTGCATCAACAGTATCACATGATAGAAATGGAGTTCCAATATCCTCTCCATTACTATCAACTGCCTGAACAACTAATATTTTGTGTCCAACATAACAGGGATGTTTCACAGTTGAAACAACATTTCCTTTAACTCTAGCTAAAATCATCTCTATTAATCCTTTATTACTCTTTTTCAAAAACATCATCAGAAGTAGGTATTCCTACAGAGTATATATCATCAACAATACCACAAATTGAGGCATCAACAGGGGAAAATGGCTCTTTTAAAGCTAATGCAGCCTCTCTAGATAACACATAATAAACAAGATCTCCTGGTCCAGCCTGAACTGTATCAACAGCAACAACAAGACCACCTACATTTTTTAAATTATCATCAAGTGGCTGAATTACCATCAATTTTTCACCTAAAAGAGATGGATCCTTTATTGATGCAACAACATTACCAATAACTCTTGCTAATTTCATAAAAACTCCAACAAATATCTACCAATAGAGTGCTTTGCTTATTAAGTCTGGATGAGGAGATGGAATAATTTCAGATGCAGCAAGCAATCCTTCAGAACGAATGAATTTTTTAGCAACATCCATTGATATCTCAACATCTGCTAACTCTCCAGTCATTACAATATACCCTTTTCCACCCAAACCTTGTGCTAAACGAACTTCAACAAGCTCTATTGGAGTCTCTTTTGCTGCTAAATCTGCAGCAACAATACAGGATGATATTGAAAAAGACTCAATAATACCAACAGATTTGAACTCCTTTATCACAGTTGTTCCTGTTATTGCAGGAATAACAGAGTTATGTACAAAAGGTATAGTAAGTGAATTTATCAAAAGGTCACCAGCAGCCTCAATACCTGCTTTCATAGACTCTTCAATATCTGCAACCTCTCCACAAATCAATAACATATATTTTCCAGGGCATATTGGATGTGTTTCAAGTATTCTAACGGGAGCCTTTTTTACAACTACATCTGTTACAAAAACACCTCTTGCAACCGATTTTAGTTCTATTAATCCTATTGCTGGTTCTTTCATTGTCAATCCTATTTTAATTTGCTGTTATCTCAATATAATCAACAGTAATAGCAGTCACTCTTCCAATAATAGATGAGTGATAAGCTGTTCCTAATCCACCCTCTGGAGAAGAGGCAATTAGATCTCCAATATTTAAAATGTCACCCACAGAAACAAGAATAGTTGCAGGTGCACCAATATGTGCTTTAACATTTATTCTAACAATAGAGACTGCTTTTGAATCTTTAGGATATAGAGGTCTTGCATACTCTGTTAAACCAAGTTTTTTTATAACAGTTGGAATAGATACTTTCCTATTTTCATATTGAGAAGAGACATCAAAACCTGAACGATTATGTGGGTTTTTAATCCCTTTAGCAACTAAAAGTTTTCTATACTCTGCATAAACTTTTCTTGGTGAAAGTTGCATAAAATCACAAGCAACCAATTCACACATTCCACATTGACTACATAAAAAAGCTGATGTTATATTAGCAGTTGGTTCTACTAAATCATAATCAATAGTTTGCATTGTTTTATGTGGATAGAGTTGATGTCCAAGTAGATTTCTTGGGCATAAATCGGTGCATCTAAAACACTGACAACATGCTGCTTTTGATTGTTTAACAACTTGTGCTAATGATTTAGAGGCCATTCTAATAACAAAATGATCTTTTGGTAATAGAATAATACCACTTGTAGTTTTATTCACACCTCTTTCCCAATCAGAGACTATTTTTCCCATCATAGGACCACCATCAATCAATGCAACATCTTTTGATTTTAGGCCACCAGCTATCTCAATAAGAGAGTTATATGTTGTACCAATTGGAACTGTATAAACACCAGGATTAATAACCTCTCCTGTTACAGTAATAGCTCTTTCAGTTACCACTTTTCCATCAATAGCTTGAGCAACTTGAATAAGAGATAAAACATTACTAACTACAACTCCAACATTTAGCGGAATTCCTCCCTCAGGGATAACCCTTCCGGTTACATCATAAACAGTTAGAAACTCATCACCTGCAGGATAGTAATTTTCAAGTTCATGTATAGAGATTCCATCTTTTTCTGCATTCTCTTGAGATATTGCATTTTTAATAGCAGAAACAACATCTTTATAATGTCCTTTAACAGCAATTATCCCTTTTTGAGCTCCAGTTGCTTTCATTGCAATTTTTAAGCCTCTAATAAGCTCTCTTGGCATCTGTTTTATAACCGTTTTGTCAGTATATAAAAGAGGTTCACACTCGCTACCATTTGCAATAACAGTATCAACTTTTGCATTTAGTTTAAAGTATGTTGGAAAACCTGCTCCACCAGCACCAATAACTCCTGCAGCTTTTATAGCTCCTCTTATCTCATCAGGTGTATTAATTAACATTATACAATCCTCAAATCAAAAACTCATCTCTATAAATCTATTAAAAAAAATAGCAGAAATCCTATTAAAAAATTTCTGCTACTAATTATTATACAACTCTTAATCCATTATGAACTACAGTTTTTCTTATTCTTGTAAAATGTCTTGGTGTTGTAACCCCCTCTCCTGTTGGAGATGCAATTGTAAAGGATGCAGGTCCCTCTCCACCAAGTCCTAATCCAGCAAGAGCTGGACCATTAGCAACAAAAATAGATACATTCATTTTCTTACCCATTTTTGTTATTCTATCAACATTTTTTGAATGAATAACTGCTGTATGAAAACAACCACCTTCAAGTTTATAAGCAACATCAATAGCTGTATCAATATCTTTTACACGAATAAATGGAATAACAGGCATCAATAACTCATGAATTGCAAATGGATGTTCAGGTCCAGTCTCTATTATTGCAATTCTTTTTGAGGGATCAACATGATTAATTCCAATATCTTTTAAAATATATTGAATATCTTTACCAACATAATCTCTATTAGGGTGATTTCCTTTAAGAATTATTTTTTCAAGCTGTTTTCCTTGATATGGTGAAATCTCAACTGCACCATATTTTATAAGAGCTTTTTTCAAACGATCAGCAACAGCTTCAAGAACAATAATCTCTTTTTCAATAATACAAATTATATTATTATCTGTTCCTGCACTTGTTACAATATCTTTTGCAGCCTGTTCAATATCAGCTGTCTCATCAACAACAACAGGTGGATTACCTGGACCTGCAGCAATAACTCTTTTACCAGATTTCATTGCAGCTTCAACAACTCCTGGACCTCCTGTAACAACCAAAAGATTTATTTTTGGATGTGTCATCATTCGATTTGCAGATTGAATTGTTGGTGTTGCAACAGTTGTAAACATATTAGCTGGTCCCCCTTGAGACAAAACAGCTTTATTCAAAAGATCTATTGTAAAAATAGAGCAATTTTTTGCTGATGGGTGAGTATTAAATACAACACTATTTCCACCAGCAAGCATTGCAATACCATTTGAAATAATTGTCTCTGTTGGGTTTGTACTTGGAGTTATACTACCAATAATTCCAAAAGGGGCTCTTTCAAAAAAGGTCATTCCCTCATCACCTGTTAAACTCATTGTTTCCAAATCCTCAACTCCAGGTGTTTTCTCTATTGCAAGTCTATTTTTTGCAATTTTATCATCATAACGTCCCATACCAGTCTCTTGATGCCCCATTCTTGCAAGAGTCTCAAGATTTGCTAAGCAGATTTTACGAATTGCAGAGATAATATCTTTTCTTTTTGAAACAGAAACAGTTTTAAATGTTTCATAAGCCCTTTCGGAGGCATCAACAGCCTCATCTATTGATGAAAATACCCCTAATAATCCTGTGTGTGTTGTGATAGGTGCTGAAGTAGTTTTTTTAATTACCGAAACACTCTCCTGTTGATTAGGTAATAATTTATTAACAACTCTATCAACAATTGAGTTGATTTGATCATCAGTAATTTTCATGAAACCTCCAATGTGTTAAATATGGATATTACTCTTGTTCAGAAGGATTTTTAATGTAGGTATTTTCACCATTTACAGTAATAATATCAATAATTGCCATAATTACTGTATCAACAGGTTTCCCCTCAGTTATATGTGTCAAACGAGCAGAACTTCCTGCTGCAGTTAACACTAACTCACCAACTCCTACACCTACAGAATCAACAGCAACAACCATTCCACCAGATGGAGTTCCATTTGGGGTTGTAAACTCAACAACATGAAGTTTTAAACCCTCTAACTTCTCATCTTTCAATGTTGAAGTAACTGTTCCAACAACTCTACCAATTTGCACTATTAACTCCTATTAATATCTTATAAATAGGTTGTGAATTAATTTGACTCTATTTTTTTTCTGTATTTCTACCAAGAGGGAGAACGCTATCAACGTTTGCATGAGGTCTTGGGATAACATGAACAGAAACAAGTTCACCAACTTTTTCTGCTGCACGAACACCAGCCTCTGTTGCAGCTTTAACTGCAGCAACATCACCTCTAATAATAGCAGTTACATAACCACCACCGATTTGTTGATATCCAACAAGTTCCACTTTTGCAGCCTTAACCATAGCATCACAAGCTTCAACCATTCCAACAAACCCTTTTGTTTCAATCATACCTAATGCATCAGACATATTTCCTCCGATAAAACAGTAAAAGTCAATCAACAGGCTTCAATATAGCATACTATAAAAGCCAAATCAATATTATACTTAAAAATCACTGGTTATTCACAAACTCTTAAAAAATATAATGATTTTTATATTTTTTTTCTAAAAAATTACTGTTTTAAGTATGGATTTTTCTAATAACACCAATTTTGGATAATCAACTAGCCATAAATTAATCGAAATTTATAGTGTATAAAAGGGTATACTATTCATCTCTTTTTTAATGAACAGTATAATTTTAAGCCATTGAAAATGCAACAAATTTTTTATTTTAATAGTTGCTTTTAGTTAATTATCTATTAATTGAACGACCTAAAATACCATCAGCAGGATTTAATGTTGCTGCTTTTAATGCTGGATATATTGTAGATAGAATTGATATAAAAAGGGTAATTAATATAACAGAAACAAACTCCAATAGATTTATTGATATTGGAATATATGTGATGTTATATATATCTGGATTAAGCTCAATATTTATTGATGATATTCCAAAAAGAATTAAAAAGGCAATAAGAATTCCTATTAAAATTCCTAAAAGACCAATCATTCCCCCCTCAAACATAAAAAGTTTTGTTAGTTCTAATTTTGAAACTCCCATTGCCTTTAAAAGTGCAATATCCTTCTCTTTCTCTGTTACAAATATTAAAAGAGTTCCAATTATACTAAATGATGCCAATATAATAATTATTATCATCACTAAACCAATAAAAAACTTTTGATATTGAAGGGAACGAAATAGATTTGAATACATCTCTTTAAATGTTGAAACAACATAGGGATAGTTTCCAAGTTTTAATTTAATATCTGTTGAAATAGAGTCCACATCCTTAATATTCTCTATTTTAACCTCAATACCTTTAACTTTACCCTCTGTATCAAAAAGTCTATGAGCATCTATAAGTGATATATATAGATAGTTATTATCAAAATCATACATTCCTGTATTTACTATCCCAACAATCTCAAATGTGATAACTTTTGGAAAAGAGGATACTCTCCCATCCTTATCAAATGGAAATGTTATTGTGACATTATCAGATACTTTTAGTCTTAATGATTCAGCAAGAGCACTCCCAAGAAAGACTGATGGTTTTTCGCTTTTTTTTAATTTTGATAGGGCATCTTTTGGAGATAACATTGAGTTAATATCTGCAACAGTTCCAATTGTATCTGCATCAATCCCCTTCATTTGAGCACCTCTATCACCATTTTCAGATGATATTAAGATTTGATAATATGTCATTGGTGTTGCACCAATAATCCCCTTTATTGATTTTATTTTCTCAATATCATCTCTATAGTTATCAAGACCACCATATTTTCTCACAAATATCTGTCCAGAATGAGATAAAATCTTCTCCTGATAGGCTTTTTGAAAGCCAGATGTAACAGATAAAACAACAATTAATGCTGCAACACCAATAGAGACTCCCAGTATTGATACAAATGCTGAAAAATTTGTAAAGAAATGGCGTCCCTCTGATATAAGATGTTTTTTTATTATAAATTTTTTTAGACCCACGTAGATTTACCTAAATGTTTAATTTTGAAATATTACTTTAAAAGATCTTTAAATGCCTCTACTTCAAAACTACCATTATATGGTTTTCCATCAAGATAGAATGTAGGAGTTCCCTGAATTCCAATATCTTGTCCCTCTTGAAGCTCTGAAAGTATAATATTTTTTGCCTCTGCTGATTTAATGCATTTTTCAAACTCAGCCTTATCTAATTTTAACTCCTCAGCCCAAGCAACATAGTTTGAATCATTAAAATTTCCTTGGCTTGCAAAAAGTTTATTATGATATTCCCAAAATTTTCCCTGTTTTTGAGCACAAAAAGATGCGATTGATGCTGGTAAAGCATTTTGATGAAATGAGAGTGGAAAATGTTTAAAATATACAGCAACTTTTTCTGGATACTCTTTTTGTACTTTTTCTAAAACATCTGAAAATTTAGAACAGTATGGACATTCAAAATCAGAGAAAACAATTAATGTGTGTGGAGCATCTTTTTTACCAATTGATGGAGCATTTTTAAGATTAATCTCAATTGATGGAAGTTCTGGCTCTGGAATACTTATAAGAACTTTATATTTCACATATAACTCCTCCATAAGTTTTCTTGCAACTCCTTGTTGGTTCATTTGAAGCTGATAAGCTTTTAATTTATCTTTTACCTGTTCAAATGAGGCACCACCTAATTTTGATTTAAATTGCTCATATGTTGTTTTTAATTCATCATCAGTTGGTGTTGGAACATCTTTTAAAACAGATTCCATATATTTTTGAATGGAATCAAGACCTTTTGCTTTTGCCTCTAAATTTAACATTTTTTCAGAAACATATCGTGATGCTGTTTGAGTTAAAAACTCTTTTTGTTTTTGAAGTTGTTGAATATCCTCCATTTTTATTTTATTTTCATTCTCTTTTAATACCTCACCCCAAGTTATATTTGTTGACCCAAAAGAGGCAACAACTAAATCATTAGTTAGAGGTTTTGGTTTCTCTCCAGAAAGCTCTGAATCTATTGCTGCAGATAGTTGTTCAATAGAGAATGCCTCAATTTGAGAACCATTTAAAAACATTGTTGGAGTTCCCTGAATCTCTAATGACTCAACAGATTTTATTTCATTTTCAAGTTTAGTTAACTCCTCTTTTGAATCCAAGCATGCTTTAAATTTATCTTTATTAAGGGATAAACTATCTGCTATATTCAAAAAAAGCTCTTCTGAAATTTCACTTTGTTTACTAAAAAGAGAATCATGATACTCCCAAAATTTCCCCTCTTTTAAAGCACAATTTGATGCGATTGCTGCTCTTTTTGCAAGTGGATGAAAATCAAGTGGAAAATGTTTAAATGCAATTGCAATATTTGGATATTTTTTATTAACATCATGAATCAATGTTGCTGCTTTTGCACAAAAAGGGCATTGAAAATCAGATACAATAGTTAAAATAATAGAGCTTTTTGGATCTCCAAGAATTGGAGCATCTTTTAAATCAATACTAATTTTTGGAAGATTTGCTTTTGGAAAAGATGTTTTAAAATTAAGATTTTTCTTTAAATCTTCAACATACTTTAATGCAATCTCCTGTTTTTGAGAATCTTTTAAATATGTTTTAATAGTCTCCTCAGCCTCTTGAATAGAGTTAATTCCCTGCTGTTTTAATGCTGATTCATATTTTTTATAAAAAGTCTCAACATCCTCTTTTGATGGTTCAACTGTTTTCTCTGTTATTTTATCTAATAGCTCTTGGTGATTTGCTAATTTTTCCTCTTTTGCTTTTCCCTCAAGCATTTTTTTCATTGCATATTGAGTTGTTGCAAGCTCATAAAATTGATGTAACTCTTTTTTAGTTTTTGCATCCTGTTGAGAAAATAGATTTGGGTACTCTTTTTCTAAATCAGATAAAAGTATACTTTTCCCATCAAAAACACCTATTGCGGTTGAAGAGGTAACTTTTTGAAGTGATTCAGCTGGTTTTAAAATTTCTGCTGAACTATTTGTTGATTTCAAACTCTCTTGTTGAGAATTTTTTGCTATATTTTTCTCAACTTTTTCTAATTTTTCTCCACTTTTAGGTTGTGGTTGATTGTTTTTTGCTTCACCTTTTTGGCATGATGTAAACAAAAGAATTAATAGTGGTAAAATTGTTAATCTCATAATTTAAACCTCACAAAACAAGAGTTACATTATATTTATTTGATTATTTATTGCAACAAAGAAAGTGATAAAAACAGTTAACATTCTACTTTGTCTCAATTGCATCTATTAGTTCATTCACTTGAGCTATTGGGAGAGGGGTTGTTAATGAATATATATTTTTCCCATTTTTCCAGAAAACAAAATAGAACTCACCATCCTGTTTTATGAAAAAATCTGCATCTTTTTGAGATATTTTTTTAAATTTTGATAAATTTGGCTCTATTTCAACTTTTTTATATAAAACTTTTTCTCCTCTATAGTGATAAAACATTAATGGAGTTTTTTTATCTCTTTGAACAAATGCACCCATTGGTGTCATTTTTAAACTATTTTTATATTTTAATGGTGGTAAATTTTGAGAACTATTAATTGATAACCACTTTGATAGTCTTATTTCATTTGTTGAAAACACCTCCATTGGACTCTCAAAATCATCTCGATTCTCCTCAATAATTGTTGTATAACCCATAAAAGATGGAGATATAAAAAGTAATAAAATCGTAACAGCTGTTGCTGTTGTATAAAATTTAGGAGTTTTTAATAACTCAATCAATGAGAATTGAGATGAGCTTTTCCTTTTTTTAAATATATTCTCTTTCAAAGAGGCTGGTGCACAACATGGCAATATATTTTTTTTAATAGCTGATTTAAAAGACTCCTCATAAATAAGAAGAGAGCGACAAGATTGACACTCCTTCATATGAAGCTCCATATTTAATCTATCTGATTCAGAGAGTTCTCCATCAATATAGCTATAGATAAATGTTTCAAAGTTTTTACAATCCATAGTAGTACCACTAAAAAATTATGTTTTGAATAAAATATATACTTTTTTAATAAAAAAATATACTGTAATATTTTTTGTAAAAACAGAATTACAAAAAATCTTATATATAGAATAAAAAATAGTAAAAAATATTCTATTAAATTTGTAAAAATATGAAAAAAATTGATTTTATTATATTTTGGGTTACATTTTTTAATAAATTCAACTATTATAAAAACTGAGTTTTGAGGGTAGCGAATGATATTAACTCTATTTTTCATAAGTATTTGTGGTGGTTTTTTGTCTGGTTTTTTAGGAATTGGTGGAGCTTTGGTTATTATCCCTCTCATGCTTACAGTTCCATCAATTATTGGAGTTGGTGTTTTATCTGTAAAAATAGTATCAAGTTTATCTATAATTCAGGTGTTTTTTGCCTCATTATCTGGGGTTATAATTCATAAAAAAAATAGTTTTGTTCACTTTGGAACTCTTTTTTTTGTTGGAGTTCCACTTGGAATATCGGCTCTTATTGCATCATATTTTTCAAAATATTTTCATAATAACATAATTTTAATTATATTTGCTTTAATGGTTTTAGTTACAATTTTAACTCTTTATTTGGGCGAAATAATCAATAAAAAAAATAATAGAGTAGAGTCTAATGAGAATTTAGATATAAAAAGTATAAACCCAAATAAAAAACTTTTACTATTTTTAGGCTTTTTTACTGGGGCATTATCTGGAACAGTTGGCTCTGGAGGTGGTTTTATTTTAATTCCATTAATGATAAATTTTTTAAAAATACCTATAAAAATTGTTGTTGGGACAACATTAGGAATAACATTTATTGGTTCTCTTTTTGGATCTATTGGAAAATTGGCATCAATGGAGTTTGATTATAGATTTATCATTCCTGTTGTTATTGGCTCTACTTTAGCCTCTCAATTTGGTGCAAAAATCAATAAAAGAACATCTCCAATAGTTATATCTTATACTCTTCAGGCTGTTTTAATAGTAAGCTTTATTCAGATTTTAGTTAAAATATTTAAATAATTTTAAATATAAAAAAAATTAACCAGAATTAATTAAAAATATTTTTTTGGGGCTATATCTATACTATTTATATTTTTTCTTATTTATTCATATATTTTGATGGTAGATTTTTTAAGTAATAATAAAAAACTT
>JAFGXH010000318.1 GCA_016936735.1 bacterium | reverse complement strand
ATATTCTGAAACCCTTTTTGATACATATTTAAAACCAAAAGAGAAAGAGGTTGATTATCTATATTTTAATGATGAAATAAAAGATCTTTTTGGTTGTAGTGAAAAGGATATAATAATAAAAAAACTAAAAGAACTTTTTTCAGATAAAGAGATTGTTAATTTTGGAATTCATTCTTTATTTAAAACAAATAAAGAAAATAAGAATTCAATAAGAAAACAAGAGTTTGATATTATAATTGCATCATCAGGTATGTGTGATAATGGATCAATAATAGAGTATTTGAATAAGTATGTTAGTGATGAAAAAAATAGTATTTTATTTACAGGATTTACTGCACCAAATACAAATGGTGCTATTCTAAAAAATATAAAAAATTTTTTAGAAGAAGAACAGACTTCTAAGAGTATAACACTTAATGATAAAACTCTAAATCTTTCAGATGTAAAAATAGAGATTTTTGAAATTAATGGTTATTCAGGACATGCAGATCAAGAGAGTCTTTTAAACTATTTAATTCAAGAAGATGAAAAATATAAACATACATATCCATATATTTTTTTAAATCATGGGAATAATAATTCAAGAGAAGAGTTGAAGAAAAAAATATTAGAGAGAGTAGAAGAGTTAAATATAAAATATGAGGGGATATATAAAACAGAGATTATAATTCCTATGAAAAATAATGGATGGTATAATTTAGATTCTGAAGAGTTAAAGGAAGAAGCATTTATAGATTTTCGAATAAATGAATCCAACAATATATTAATTGATTCTATAAATTCATTAGTGAATGCAATAAAAGAGTTAACTGATGCTATAAAAAGTTTAAAAAAAGATTAATTTTTCTTTAGGTTGTGGTAGTGGACGAGACTCTATCCACTTCAAAAAAAAAGGTTACTCAGTTACATCAATTGAGTTTTCAAAAAAGCTAATAAAGTTAGCAAAAACTAATCTAAATTTAGATGTTATATATATGGATATGAGAGATTTAGATTTTGTTAACTATTTTAATGCCATTTGGAGTTGTGCATCAATGCTTCATATTGATAAAAACTCTATTAAAAATGTTTTAGATAGATGTTATATTGCTTTGAAAGATAGAGGAGTTTTTTATTTGAGTTTTAAATATGGAGTAGGGGAATCTGTTATAAATGATAGATTTTTTAACTACTATAATGAGATTGATTTTGAAAAGTTAATTGCTTTAACCAATTTTAAAATTAATAAAATCTGGTTAACTCAAGATGTTAGAGTTGATAGAGTTGGAGATATTTGGCTTAACTCAATTTTAGAAAAATAGTTGACATTATAGCATATCTGATGTAATATTTACTATCAATGGGGGAGATTGATTCCAGATTAAGTTTTATCTCAAAGATAATAAAAGAGATAGGTCTTAAAATTATTAATAGTTAATTCCTCGGCAATTTTATTTCCATATATCAGAGCATTAATTAGTTTGGTAACTTATCAAACTGACTCAAATAAAATTCTTCTACCAATATTTAATTTTTCAAATATTCTTAATAATCTTGATGAAAATGAGATATTTTTAAGTTCAAAAGATTTTATTGAGTTTTCTGTAAATTAGTTCTATTTAAATGGGATTTAGATATTTTAAAACTACCTATTTTAAAAGGAATTCTTTGATAAATTAGAACTAAATTAAAAAAATAATCTCATTTTTATTTTTTTATAAACTGTTATATATTATATATAGATTGATTTGTTATGGAGAATAATAATGGGTGATATATTTGATGCAATATCTCAACTACTTAAAGAGATTGATGAGTTTGGAAAAAGTTTTCCAAAAGTTGATATCTATGCACTTAAAAAATCTAAAAAAAGTAAAGGGGATTATAATATTATTTATGGTGATGGAAGTGAACTCTCAATTGATTGGCCAAAGACAACTTATGATAGAGAGATGGATTTTTTATTTATGCTTGATTTTAATAGTTTTCCTAATTTAAAAGAGGATTATCCAAACTATGCAGCCCTTGGTTTTTTTATTGAAAATGATGAGGAATGGGATTTAGGTGGCTCTGAAGATGATTTTGAAAGTGAAGATTACTATGATGATGAGTTTGGAGGAATGGGATTTACTCAACAGGAGACAAAAATAGTTTTTTTTACAGAGGATGAGCTTAAATTATCTAAAATAAGAGGTAAAAACTTTTTTGAAGTGATAACTTTCTCGGTTCCATATATAATTTTTGGAGATCCTGAGGATGAATATTTTAGTTCAGATAAAGTTTTTAAAGATATTGATGAGCCATTAAAATCAAAACTTAAAGAGCTTCAAAATAAAGTTTATAATTTAGGTGCGAGAGTTTATGGAGATCCAATTTGGCTTCAATCAAATGAGGGTGGGGCAAATGGTTTTATCATGCAGTTTGATGGAAACTTTGCAGATATAAATCTTGGTGATTCTGGAATTATGTATGTTTATAATGATTATGCCTTTTGGCAATGTTATTAAATATTAATACTACTCAATTTCACAATTTTTAAAATTAGGTATTGATTCTATCCAACTAATTGCAAATTTATTAAATTTTTCACAATATGCAACGTTATTAACATTCCAAACACTCAAATCTTGATTAAAAGAGTCTGCACCATAAAACATATAGCTCATATTTTTAACATTCGAAACATCCCAGTTTGATATATCTTTATCAAAAACAGTATCTGCATAAAACATATTTGACATATTTTTAACATTTGAAACATTCCAGCTTGATATATCTCCATTAAAATTGGAGTAATGAAACATATTCATCATATTTGTAATATTTGAAACATCCCAATGATTTATATTAGCCTCTTTAAATGTTGTATGTGAAAACATACTACTTAAATCTGTAACGTTTGATAAATCTGGAGAATCTGTTGTAACTATTGTTAAATCTTTATGATAATCAAATGCATTACTCATTGATTTCCATTTAATTGTTCCCCATTGATCTATAGATATTAAATTTGCATTTTGCTGATACAAATATATTGCTGGAAATTTTCCTAAAATAGCTATTTGATACTCTCCTGGAGAGTTATAGTTACATATAAAATCTTCTGTAATATTTATTCCTTCAAAAACTCCATCATTGTTACAATCTATATTATAATTGTAACTATAATCACCATAATTTGGTATTATAATTCCTATTTTAACCTCTTTTGTAAAAGGATAAATAGAGTTTCTTGTATCCCAAGTCATAATAAATGGCTTACCTTCACAAATTATTCCATCCCCAACAAAACCATCTTTACATTCACAACTAAAAGAGCCTTCATTGTTAATGCAATTTGCATTTTCACTACAATTATTATCCTCTGTAATGCACTCATTTATATCTTTACAAGATGAAACTCCATCTCCAGAGTATCCATAAGGACATTCACAAACAAAATATCCCTCCATATTTACACATTTACTACTCTTTAAACAATTATGACTATTTTCATAACACTCATTTATATCTATTATACATAATCCATCTCTATCTCTATAACCCTTTTTACAATTCTCATTTTCATTACCACAACCATTAAAAACAGCCAATATTGTAAATATTAATAATAATTTAATATATCTCATAAATCCTCAATAAGCAGACCAGTTTTATAGACGAAATATGTTATAGTTTTATTCAAAATAGAGTTATTTTTTTTACATAGT
>JAFGXH010000317.1 GCA_016936735.1 bacterium | reverse complement strand
TGCTCTAATTTCTCACCATCTCCTGTATCAATAAGTTTATAATCAATCCAATTATCAGCTAATCTCATAATCAACCCAAAAAGTGAATCTATCCATTAATATTTATTTTAAAAGTTGTCAAGTGTTAAATTTAGCAAACCATTTTAAAGCTGTTTTTTTTATTTTTTTATTATAAAATCTGATATTTTAATAAAATATTAAAAAATAATTGATATTTTTGTGATTTTTTCTTAGAATATCTTTTCTATTTTCTGATGGTATTGAGTAATGATTGGAGTTTTAGAGATTCAAAACAGCTATTGTTATGAGAGTGGTAACTATAAATTTGAGCTACTTTGGGATAAAGATGAACTCCTTCTTTTAAGAGCCTTTGGAAATGCAACTCAAAAAGATTATAGTATTGTTGCGAAAAAGACAAAAGAGTTTATTTCAAAATATTTTTCTGAAGATAAAAAGTTCTATTTAGCTCATGATTATTCAAAACTAAAGGGTGCTCCTATTGCAAATAGACATGCTCATATAAAATGGCTTGATGAGATTTATAGGCAACTATATGGTCTATTTTTTATTAAAGCCAATTGGAGAATGAATGTTATTATGAAAACAGCAATGTTTTTTTCAAAAAATATAGATAATATTAATATTGTTGATTCAATTGATGAGATAATTAGTTTTATAAAAAGTGATAAAGTTAATAGAGTAGAGTCTGTTTTCAAAAAAAATGAGATATTTAATGATTTATGGTCTAAAGAGAAGAAATATATAACATTTAATAATATAGATTATAGAATAGCTCAAAAAGATAGTTGGAGTGCATTTTATAGAGATGGTAGTGTTTATGGCACATGTGATTGTGTTGAGGGTGATATTTTCATAAGACAGTTTCGTGGAGATTCAAAAAAAGAGGATATTGTTTTTTATAATAAACTTTTTAATAGAATTGTAGATGAGATGTTACCAAATGGAGAACATTACTATTTGATGATAGATTTTGAGTTAGTTACATCTGCTACACTTACATCAAGAAAAGCTTTTGAAGAGTGGCTTTCCATAAATATAAAACGTATAAAACGTGGTTATTTATATAATATGACTCCATTAACATCAGTTATGGCTAAAGTTGCACTATCTCTATTCTCTAAATACTCTAAAATAGAGATTGTTAAAAATTTTGATGAGGCTTTTAGCAAAGTATTAGAGGATAGAGGTGATATTGAAAGAGAAAATCAAAAAATTAAAAATAATGAAATAGATGATATAAATTCATTAAAACGTGAAATATCCGAGATGAAAATGCACTACAAAGAGCAGATTCAAAAACTTTTTGAGATTATTGGTGGAATATCTTGGGATGATAAATTTATTCCTCGAGAGGCAGATATCTCTCCTGATGATCCATTTGCAGACCTCTTTTATGTTGTTGGAATGCTTCAACAGGATATTCAAGAGATGATTCAAGAGCTTAAAAATCTGATGAAAGAGGCTCAAATAGCTAAAGAGAGAGCAGAGGAGTCTGATCGATTAAAAAGTGTATTTCTTGCTAATATGAGTCATGAAATTAGAACTCCAATGAATGGAATATTGGGATTTGTTGATTTATTAAAAGATAATGATTTAACTGAAAATCAAAAACTATCCTATCTCAATATAATAGAGAAGAGTGGAAATCATCTTCTGGAATTAATCAATAATATTATAGATATCTCAAAAATAGAGTCTGGGATGTTAGCAACAAAAAAAACAGAGTGTGATATAAATGGATTACTTTTTGAAATCTACTCATTTTTTCAGTCTGGAAATGGAAAAAAAGGGGTCTCTATTATTTTAGACTTGAAAACAGTTGAAACAACTCACTATATTTTTATAGATGAGACTTTTTTAAGACAAATTTTAACAAATTTAGTTGGAAATGCTTTAAAATTTACCCATAATGGCTCTATAACAATCTCTTATGTAGTATCAGATGATAAAACTAAAATTATCTTTTCGATTAAAGATACTGGAATTGGAATATCAAAAGAGAAACAGAAGATGATATTTGAACGTTTTAGGCAAGCTGATGATTCTGTAACAAGAAAATATGGTGGAAGTGGACTTGGATTGGCAATAACAAAAGGGTTAACAGAACTATTAGGTGGGGAGATATCATTAAAATCTGAAGAGGGTATTGGTAGTGAGTTTATTGTAACTATTCCATATGAAAAAATAGAGAAAAAGCACTCAAAACATCAAGAAAAAAATATCAATATATCTTTAAAACTAAATAAAAAAATATTAGTTGTTGAGGATGATGATGTTAGTTTCTTTTATTTAGAAACACTACTAAAAAAATCTGGACTTGAAATAACAAGAGCAAAAGATGGATTAGAGGCTATTGAAAAGTCAAAAAGTGTTAATTTCGATTTGATACTAATGGATATTCAATTACCAATTATGAGTGGTTATGAAGCAACTGCAAAAATAAGAGAGTATAATAAAGAGATTCCTATTATTGCCCAAACAGCAAATGCTCTTGCTGGAGATCAAGATAAAACACTAGAGGCAGGTTGTACTGATTATATATCAAAGCCAATTCAAAAGAGGAAATTGTTTGAGATTTTAGAAAGATATTTATAGCCTTTCAAATATGCTGATAAAACTAAAAAATATAATATATATTGCTATAATTATTATAACTTTTAATAAAGATTCCAATATTGTTAGCAATATTGGTGAATTAGTTGCTTTTTATAAATCAATATCTAATAAATTTAACTCTTTTTCTGACCTAAATAGTTTAATTAATCAGATGTGCCTAAAAAAAATTGTAATGCTTGGAGAGTCTACTCATGG
>JAFGXH010000316.1 GCA_016936735.1 bacterium | reverse complement strand
AATCTAATGAGTAGATATTTGTTGATAATAGTATCAAAGATAGTAATAGATATTTTTTCATGATGTTCTCCTATAAATAATAATAATTTTTTTTATCGCTAAACTAAAAAACATAAATATTTTTAACAATAAAACAGATTTTTGTCAAACTTTTACAAAACATGATAAAACAGAATCTGAAACAAAATAGATAAAAATTTATACATCATTCAGAAAACTTTGAATATTATTCAGAAAACTTTGAATATCATTCAAAAAACTTTGAATATCATTCAAAAAACTTTGAATATCATTCAAAAAACTTTGAATATCATTCAGAAAACTTTGAATATCATTCAAAAAACTTTGAATATCATTTAGAAAACTTTGAACATCATTCAAAAAACTTTGAACATCATTCAAAAAACTTTGAATATCATTCAAAAAACTTTGAACATCATTCAGAAAACTTTGAACATCATTCAGAAAACTTTGAACATCATTCAGAAAACTTTGAATATCATTGAAAAAACTTTGAACATCATTCAAAAAACTTTGAACATCATTTAAAAAACTTTGAATATCATTCAGAAAACTTTGAATTCAAGATAGATTGATTTTAAGAAAAACAATTGCAAAAATCCAGATATATAATATAATATAAACAGTTGTATTTATGGATTTAATAATGCCAACAAAAAGAAAACCTGTGAAAACTGGAGTGCTGTTTCAAATTTTCATGATTTAGTTGATATCCAAAATCTTGAATATCATTCTGCATGAAATGAGCCAATGAAATCATCATTTTTTGAAATCTCTTTTATCCATGAGTCTTTTATAATACCATTTAGTTCTTCAAATGTTAAGGAGGAGTAAACATTTATTTTAGGTCTAATTGTGCGTATTGGAAATATTAGAGAACTCTTTTTTATTACAAAAGTTGAATATTTTACGTTCTCTATTTCTTCAAAAGATTCATTTACTTCACCACTTTTCCAATCATCTGAATTTTTAAATTTTTCTACAAGAAGTTTTGATATTGATTTAGAGTTATAGCTATTTTCAAAAAGTAAATCCTCTATTTTAATCATTTTTCTGTTTTTTAAATCAAAATTTAATGATATTGGAGTTACACCTCCTCCATTACCACCACAATAATAGGAGCCTGATGAAAATAGTATTGATAAAATATTGTTCTCATTAAATTGTACACTATAGCTTGTGTAATCACTCATCTCTTGATATTTTTTGCTAAAAGGGGTTACAAAATAGAAAATTGAATCAATCTCTTTAAAAAATAGTTTCATAAACTCTTTATCATCACCAATATATATTGGATAACTATACTCAAACTGACAGCTTATATCAAAAGTAGAATCAGAATCATTATCCTTAACACCTGAATATTTAATTTTTTTAGTAAAAAAATTGTTGTTTTGATTTAAATCATCTATTTTTAAAAATAGTAATCCTAAACTACCTTTTTCATTTTTTAAATAAAATATACTATTATCATCTAAATCTAATGGAGTTAATCCCTTTTGTTCTCCTAATAAATCATCTTCAAAAGCATCTGCATCCCATAACTCTATAGTAATAAGTTCATCTTTTGATATCTCTGTTTCAAAAAATTCACCATCAAAATTAACAAAATCTTTATCCTGTTTGAATGATGTTTTAAAAGTTTTTTCTCCAACTTTAATAATAATATATAACTCTCCTAAACCACTTTCACCCTCATCTACAAATGTATACTCTGCCCATAATGGTTTAATAATGTATTTTCCCTGAAATAATCTATTTTTCTCTTTTAAAATCTCAGGAAAAACATTTTGATATGATATCTCTTCTGAATTCTCTTTATCAAAAATGATTTTTTTATCTTCATTTAATTCTATATTTGTATTCTCTTTTAATCCCATTAATTCAAGAAGTTTTTCCTTATCCATCTCCTGTTTATCAATATTCTCAGTAGTCTCTGAATCAAGTTTAGTAAAAGCCTTCTCTTTTGATTCAACTAACTCTTTCTTATCTATTTTATTATTATTTTTTTCTTCACTATTAGTTGTCTCTTTTAATGTCTCTTGATATGTTGAGTAGAATGATTTTTCAGTAAATAGTTTTTCCATTTTACCATCTTTATCTTTCTTTAAAATAAATAGTGAAGATGGAATTATTCGTGCATCTTTTATCTCTATCACTTTTACTCTTACTTGATAATCCCCTAAAACATCCTCTATTGTTCCTAAAATAACATATTCAGCCCCTTCCCAGTTCATTTTTTCATTATCATCTTTTGTAAAACCACTTGATATAACAAAATCATACTCATTTATCAATTCTATTAAATCTAAACTACGCTCAACAATTTTAACATCATCAAATTTTGAGATCTGATATTGAATCTCTTCTGATATAACTTTTCCAAGTTTTGAAAATCTTCCTCTTTGATTTGGATCATCTGTCTCTCTTGTTATTAATGGTACAACAGAGATATTTCCTTTTAGTTTTCCCTTAAATTCATAGGAAATATCTTTTGCAATCTCTCTAAAATCTGAATAACTTTCAGATTTTTTCTCATTTGAATTAAAAATTGAACAAGAGTAACTAAAAATAGTTATTAACATAAAATAATAAAATTTCATAATACCTCCAAAAAACATAACATGACGAAAATAGGTTTAAAAATTCAATATTTTTTATAATTTTTAATAGTTTTTAAAACCCTATTAAAATATTTTCTCATTCTATTTAATTTTTATTAGATTTTACAAGATGTTTTTTTATTAGAATAAAAATTTGTCACACTTTTAATACACTGCATTGAAAGTTTTGATTAATTTATGGCTAATCTATTATAAGATTATTATCACACATATTTTCTTATACTTTTTTTATTTTTTGTAGATTTTTTTACTGTTTTTCCCTTTTTAGATTGTTCTTGATGCTCCTCTGAGTAGTTTACCGAGGCTAATTCATTATCTTTCAATGGATTTTTCGATATATTAAATAGGATTCCCATCATAATCATTAAAACTATTATTGATGAACCACCAAAACTTATAAATGGAAGTGTTAAACCTTTTGTTGGAAATGCACCAAGAACAACACCTAAATTAACCATTGCTTGAGAGAAAATAAGAATAGATATACCAATTGCAACATAAACACCAAAAAGCGTATTACTTTTAAGAGCTATTCTTAAACCAATATAAAAGAGTAAAATATAACAGATAAAAATAGTTGTGATTCCAATAAACCCTAACTCCTCTCCAATTATAGATGCAATAAAGTCTGTGTGTGCCTCTGGAAGATAGAAACGTTTTTGAAAACTTTTACCTAAACCAACACCATTAATTCCTCCAGATGCAAATGCTAAAAGAGATTCAACTAATTGATATCCAGATGTTGAGCGATGCTCCCAAGGGTTTAAAAAAGCATTAAATCTTGCTGCACGATATGGTGATAGTGCAATTAAAAAGTAGCTTGCAACACCAAGTATTGTTGTTGGAATAAGAACATCTCTCCATTTTACTCCAGCAGTAATCATCATTGCTAAAAGAAGAACTCCAATACTAAATGCACTTCCAAAATCTGGTTCTGCAAGAATTAAAAGCATTATTATTCCTGTGAAAACAAGATGTGGAAACACTCCAATATAAAACTGTTTTAACATTGTTATATTTTTTTTTGAAAGTGAGTGAGCAAGATATATAATAACTGCAAGTTTTGCAAACTCTGATGGTTGAAATCGAAATCCTGCAATAGTTATCCATCTTACAGAACCATTTACCTCTTTTCCAAATCCAACAAAAAGCATAAGTAAAAGAAGAGTTGTTCCAACATATATTGGATATGTTAGTTTTTCATACTTTTTATAATCAATAAAAGATGTAATTGTAAATATAACTGCTCCAAGAGCAACATAAATAAGCTGTTTTTTTGCAAGAATATCTGAAGAGATAGATGTTTTTGTGCTAAGTGTGCTTAAAGCAGATGCACTATAAACCATTATAACACCAAAAACAGATAAAAATATAACTAAAAATAGAAGGTAGTAACTATATTTTGTTTTCATCAAAATCCTAAGAGAAGAGTTTTTTCAAAAGCTCATCAAAATGTGCTCCACGATATTTATAATCTTTATATAGATCAAAACTTGAGGAGCCAGGAGAGAAAAGAATTGTATCATTCTCAATTGAGTTCTCTTTTAAATACTCAAAAACATTATCAAGAGTTGAGAATTTTTTACACTCAAAATCTGATTCAAAAATTGAGAAAAGTTTATCTTTTAAACCACCAAAACATAATATCTCTTTAACTCCAAACTCTTTAATTCCAGATATATAATCATTGTAGTTAAGTTTTTTGTCATCTCCACCAAGGATTAAAATAGAGTTTGGATAGTTTTTAAGGGCAAATAGAGTAGAGTGAATATTTGTTGATTTTGAGTCATTAATAAAAAGTTTCCCATCAAGATAATTTTCTGTTAATCTATATGGTTCAAGTTTAAAACTATCGACTCCACTATAAAATTGCTCTTTTGTTAATCGGAGTTTGCGGCAAATATCTGCAAGTGGAGGAAGATTTTCAATAAGTATTCTTTTATTTTTAGGGAGAGCTGATAAATCCCAAGTCTCTCCATCGGAAAATATGATTTCTCCATTTTTTGTTGAGTGTAAAGCTGTTTCATCGGAGCCAAATATCTCAAAACAGATACTATTGCTATTTTGTTCAACAGCAATATTGGAGTCTAAATTAAAGCTATTTGATATAACTATCTGATTATCATCAGATTGATTTGTTTCATCTTTACAAAATTGAAACTCTCTGTTTTGTAAATCTCTGTTATACATTTCAATATTAAATTTTTTTAACTCATCTTTTACAGATGTATGAATATAGCAACTTTCAGTAGAGAAATTTATAATTTTACATTTACTTAAAAGATACTCTTTTTCATCTGAATGCCAAGTTACATGATCTTGGGCAATATTTAAAATAATTCCAACATTGGTTTGAAAATTTTTTGTATAAAAAAGTTGGAAAGATGATAACTCTAATACAACAATATCATATTTTTTTTCACTAGTTATATAGTTTACGAGTGGAATCCCAACGTTTCCACCCAGAAAAACAGATTTTTTAACCCCCTCCAAAATATGGGTTAATAGTTTTACAGCTGTTGTTTTTCCATCAGTTCCTGTTAATGCAACAATAAAACTTTCACTCATAAATGGTGAAAAATAGTCTAACTCTGTGTAGACATTATTAAAACTACCAGATATTTTAGAGCTCTCTTTAATTCTATAGCTTGGACTAAGAATAACATAATCAAAAGAGTCTAAATCTATTTTGTATTTTGGTTTTGCTATCATTGTAAAATTCTTATACTTTTTTGAAAAAGCAACTCCCTTATCAACTGTATCTTTTTTATAAACATCATCTATAACTGTAACATGAAAATTCTGTTTTAAAAAATATTCAGCCATTGCCTCACCTGTTACTCCAAGACCTAAAAGTGCAACTCTTTTATTTTTATTCATAAAAAGACCCAAAAAGAACAGAAACTTTATAACATATAAAAGTTAAAAAAATCCAAATTTTAGTTTTTTGAATATATATCTATTTTTTTTTATAAAAAAACAAAGTAATTAAATAAAAATTCTATAATTCTCTTTATTTTTTATTTTTTTAGTCCGAATGAGTATATTGTTAATCCTATTTCTGGAGGATATATGTTTAGGATTCGAAGTGATTTGTATGGAAAAAGATTATTAGAAAATTATTGTAATTTATCAATAGGGGGGAGATTATGAAGAGTTTATTAAAAATATTTCTTCTTATAATGACAATGCCTATTTTTTCTGCTCAGTTAAGTAATGTTAGGGTGAGTAGTTTAGGTTCTACTGGGAATACTATTAGTTATGCTAACACAAGTAGAAATGTTGCAGTTACTCCAACAGGAGATATCTATGTGGCATGGCATGGATCTAATGGTATATTTATTGCAAAAAGTGTAGATAGAGGTGCAACATTTAATACCCCTTTGCAAATTCTTGCAACAAATTATGAAGTTGAGCTTGCTGTTTCTTCAAGTGGTGTTGTTTATCTTGCTTGGGTTGAGGGGTCAACTGCAAAAATCACAAGATCTATTGATGGTGGTGTAACTTTTAATACTCCTGTTATAATGGGAACTTCAAATGGTAGTGCAGTTCATCTTGCAACTTTTGGGGAAAATGTTTATGGTCTTGATACTCCTGGAACAACAGTATTTTATAGTACAGATAATGGTACAACATTTAATACAACAACAACAGGTGGTAGTTATGTGTTTTCTGATTTAGCTGTTGATAACAATACTGGAGAACTTATTGTTCAAACAGATAATCCATCATTGTATCTTTATAAAAGTAATGATAATGGAGCAACTCTAACTCCTGTAGTATCAGTACCTGGAAGTGTTATGTATAGTGTTGGAACAATGACTACTACAAACACAGGTACATATTATTATGTTGCAGGATATACAACAAGTGCTTATAGAATTGATACTTCTAATCCCTCTGTTTCTGTATCACTACCAATCCCAAATAGTGATTCAAGTAATGGTCGTTCAATGAGTGCCGATAACCTCAATAATCTAGTAACTGGATATACAAGTGGAGGGAGTGTACTATATTCAATTAGTACAGATTTAGGTGCTACATTTTCACCTGGAGTTGTTGTTTCAACATCAAGTACATCAGCTGGTGCTGCAATAAACTATACAAATGGTGATGTAATGTTTGTATATGAATCTAATGGTGAGATCTATTTTGCAACTTATGGAGAGGAGTTGCCTCATTATGAGATTCAAATGTCAACAAATGTTTTAACATTTGAGTCTATTTTAGCAAATAATACAAGTAATAATCAGACATTAACTTTGACAAATACTGGGACAGTAGATGCTGATTTAACAAATTTTTTAGTTGATGCACCTTTTTCTATTCAATCAAATAGTTGTGTATCAACATTACTTATTGGTGAAAGCTGTGAAGTTGAATTTAATTATTCATCTGCTATAGTGGGAAATAAATCGGGAACATTTACTTTTAATGTTGGTGGTATAACAAGAACAGTTTATTTAAGAGGAAATGTTATTGCAACAGCAGCAATTGCTGTATTTGATGTTTCTTCTCTTGATTTAACAAACCCAAAAACTAAAACTGTTACCTTAACAAATACAGGAAATCAAAATTTAACAATTAATGGAATTAATATTTCAAATGGAGATTTTACACAAACAAACAATTGTGGAGCAATATTACCTCAAAGTACAAGTTGTACTATTAATGTAACATCAATCTCTACAATTCCTGGAAGTTATAGTGCAATTCTATCTCTTGATTCAGATACAATGGGAATAATTCCAACTGTTAATTTAACAGCAGTAGTCTATCCATCTGTTTGTGGAGATGGAGTTAAAGAATCATTAGAGCAATGTGATGATGGTAACTTAGATGATAATGATGGGTGTTCATCAAGCTGTATCATTGAAACAGGATGGGAGTGTTATGATGCAGAAATTCTTAATCCAAGCTTTGAAGAGGGAACTATTGGTGTTCTTACCTCAATGACAGGTGGTTTAACTGGATGGAATATAACTTCTGGAGAGATAGATCATGATGCTTATATTCCTACAACAGATGGATTATATTTAATCGATTTATCTGGATGTTCTGCAGGTACAATTTCTCAAACAATTGTTACTGAATCAGGTAAACCACATAGACTAGCATTCGATTATGGTGGAAATGGTCCTAATAGAACATTTACTGTTAATATTTATAATAGTGATGATAACAATTTAATTACAACACAAAATTTTACTGGTTCAGGAGATACTCTTGTTAGTGGATATGTTGATTTTACAACAGTAAGTGTAAACACTAAAATAGAGTTCAAATCAACTGAAAATAGTTGTACTGGTAACTGGTTGGATAATATTAGAATGATAACAGTTTGTTTTGATACTTGTGGTGATGGAATTAAAAGTACTGGAGAGGAGTGTGATGATGGTAATACAGATAATGATGATGGTTGTTCATCATCCTGTATTATTGAATCTGGTTGGAGTTGTAGTAATAATAATGCAGAGATTTTAAATCCAAGTTTTGAAGAGGGAATATTAGGATATGGAGTTACATCTGGTTTAACAAATTGGAGTATTGATTCAGGAGATCTTGATCATGGTCCAGATGCCGTTTCTGATGGTTCTTATGCCATTGATTTATCTGGATGTAGTCCAGCAACAATTTCTCAATTAATAACAACAGAATTGGGGAAACTCTATCGACTCTCTTTTGATTATCGTGCAAATGGAAATGGTCTTATAAGCAGAAGTTTTACTATTAACGTTTATAATAATTTGGATAATAGTTTAATTGCCTCAAAAACCCTTTCAACAACAAATCTCAATTTTATTAAGGGATATATTGATTTTACAACATTAAGTACAAATACTAAAATTGAGTTCAAATCAAATGAGATTAATGGTGAGTGCTTTGGTTCTTTTTTGGATAATCTAAAAATAGTTTCCTCTTGTTTTAATATAAATGATGCTCCAGAGATTTCAGGAGAAGCATCAACAACAGTGAATGAGGATACTCTTTATAGTTTTACTCCAATAGCGACAGATGCTGATTTGATTTATGGTGATTCATTAAGTTTTTCAATTCAAAATAAACCAGTTTGGGCAAACTTTAATATAGCAACAGGTGAACTATCTGGAACACCAGATAATAGTCAAGTTGGAGTTTATAGTGATATTATTATAACTGTAACAGATACAAAAGGTGCAAATGCCTCATTACCAACCTTCTCAATTGAGGTTGTAAATACAAATGATGCTCCAGTTATTGTAGGAGAGCCTTTAACATTAGTGAATGAAGACTTAGCATATAGCTTTGTTCCATCATATACAGATGATGATACAATTCATGGTGATACAATAAGTTTCACAATTCAAAATAAACCAATTTGGGCAAATTTTAACACAGCAACAGGTGAACTATCTGGAACACCTTTAAATGAACATGTTGGTGAATATAGTAATATATTAATTACAGCAATAGATGCTTCTGGAGCATCAAGTTCTCTTCCTCCTTTCTCTATAATTGTGGTGAATGTAAATGATACTCCAGTAATTTCAGGAGAACCATCAGTAACAGTTGATGAGGATTCAGCTTATAGCTTTATTCCAGTTGGAAGTGATGATGATACAATTCATGGTGACTCATTTAGTTTCTCAATTGAAAATAAACCAGTTTGGGCAACATTCAATACAGAAATAGGAGAGTTATCAGGAACACCAGATAATAGTCATGTTGGAGTTTATAGTGATATTATAATCACAATAACAGATAGTAATAGTGCTTCAAACTCATTACCAGCCTTCTCAATTGAGGTTGTGAATATAAATGATACACCAGTTATAGCAGGAGAACCATCAACATCAGTTAATGAAGACTCAGCTTATAGTTTTGTTCCATCATATACAGATGATGATACAATTTATGGTGACACAATAAGATACTCAATTGAAAACAGACCAGTTTGGGCAAACTTTAACACTGTTACGGGTGAGCTCTCTGGAACACCATTAAATGAGCATGTTGGAGTTCATAGTAACATTATAATAACTGCTATTGATGATGCAGGAGCTAGTAATTCACTACCAGCTTTCTCAATCACAGTT
>JAFGXH010000315.1 GCA_016936735.1 bacterium | reverse complement strand
TTAATATTTGAAAAAAAATAAAAAAAGAGTAGAATGATATTGCTGTTTTTTATTATTCACTTTTAAATTAGGGGGATTTATGAGATATCTAATTTTTATATCTCTACTATTTACAACAATATCTCTTTTCTCAGAAACCTACTACTATGCAGGTGATATAAAAAAAGAGATATCTATTTCAGATAATTTTATTGGCTTTAAGACAATTAAAAACTATTCAGAATTAGAGATACGAACTATTTTAGAAAAAATAATAAACAGTAATATAAATCAAAATAGTATTAACAATAGGATTGAGGCTATATCAATAAATCAAAATACTGTTGTTGTAAGATTTTCTAATAAACTTTTAAATAAAAATGAGTTATATAATGAGATAACAAAATATATTCCGTTAGATTTTGAAACTATGCTTTTTAATCTTACTGATTCAAGATTTAAAAGAGATGCTTGGCCTCTTCTTTTATCAAAAGAGATTGTTGTAAAATTTAAGAATGTTTTAACAGAGAGTGAAATTAATAATATTTTAAAAAATGAGAATCTTAAGATAGTAAAAAAAATGAAAACAACAGAAAACGGCTATATTTTACAAGCAATATCACCAATAGATGCTTTAAATAGTGCAAATAGAGTTTTTGAGTCTGGATTAGCTGTTTTTTCTGAACCACATTTTTTTCATTTTATAAAACAGTTTGCAACTCCTAATGATACCTATTTTAGCAATCAATGGCATTTAAGATCTTCAACTGGTGGAGTTTATGCTTTAGATGCTTGGAGTTTTGAGAGTGGATCTGAAGATATTAAAATTGCAATTGTTGATGATGGTTTAGATCTAAATCATGAAGATTTAAATTTAGCAGGATATAAAAACTTTACAACAGAGGATTATGAGTTAGGTGGAGCACATGGAACATCCTGTGCAGGTGTTGCTGCTGCAAAAGGAAATAATTTAAAAGGTGTTTCTGGTTTATGTCCTAATTGTCGAATAATCTCTGCAAAAATGATGGCAGATGAGAGATATGAGCAAGGAACAGGGGCTGATGGCATTGAGTGGGCAACAAATAATGGGGCTGATGTTATTAGTAACTCTTGGGGATTTCAAACATATGTTCCAATTCCAAGCTATTTAAGTGCTGCTATAACATATGCAACTACAAATGGACGAAATAGAAAAGGGGCTGTTGTTGTTTTTGCATCTGGAAATGATGATAGAGAGTTTTATAATGATGAACTACCAGCACATCCAAATGTTATCTGTGTTGGAGCATCAGATTATAGAGATAAAAGATCCTCTTATAGCAATTATGGTTCAAGATTAGATGTTGTTGCTCCATCAAGTTCAGGAGGTGGAACAACCGATTATGATAATATCTGGACTACAGATGCATATAGTGATTCGGGCTCAGATTCAAGAGGTTATAATCATGATGGATGGTTATATCAAGATGGTTATAATACTGGAATGAGAGATATTTCAGGAACAGGAAAATATACAAAATTTTTTGGCGGAACATCCTCTGCAACTCCTCTTGTTTCAGGACTTGTTGGACTAATTTTATCAAAAAATCCAACATTGACATACACAGAGGTTAGAACACTTATAAGAAACAATGCAGATAAAGTTGGAGAGACTCAAACATATTCAAATGGCTTCTCAAGATATTATGGTTATGGTAGAATTAATGCTTCCAAAACTATTAGAAACACCCCATCAACAGGTTGTGAACCAGATCCTGCTGGTGAAGATTGTTCTAATGGCGCTGATGATGATTGTGATGGAAAAATAGATGCAGATGATGGCGATTGTACTAGTGGGAATAGCTGTACATCTGAAATAGAGATAGTTACAGAGAACACAACTATAAATGGAAATACATCCTCTGCCCTTTATACTAATAATTTTACTGCACCAGATGGATGTTCGAATGAGATAACTAATAGTAATGATATTGTTTATCAAATTATATTATCAAGTAGACGACAGTTTATTGCTGATATAATCTCTGCATCATTTGATACTGTTATCTATTTAAAAAGCGGTTGTGAATCAACAACATCCCTTTATTGTAATGATGATGCGGAGAATGGTGTTAATAGAAGCAAATTAAGTGTTATTTTAGAGGCAGGAACATACTATTTAGTTGTTGATGGTTATAGTAATGCTAATAATGGAGAGTTTCAATTATCAATCTCTTTTGAATCTCCAGATATTTGTGAAAATGTAACCTGTTCAGGGCACGGAAGTTGTCAAAATATTGCTGGTGTAGCTGTTTGCAATTGTGATATTGGCTATTATCGAAAAGATTTAACTTGTGTTTTAGAGGCAGAGTTATGTGAAGGTATAACATGTTCAGGAAGAGGAGAGTGTCAAGTTGATAATGGATTAGTAAATTGTAGGTGTAATTCAGGTTATCACTCTGAGGGGATTTTTTGTGAAAAGGATACTTTATGTACCTATGTTCAATGCAATTCAAACTCAACCTGTAATTTAGAGGATGGAGAGTGTTATTGTGATGCAGGATATTATCTTCTAGAATCAACAGGAGAGTGTCAAGCATATAATCAGGGAACATTGTGTGAAAATGTATCTTGCAATCCTCATTCAACCTGTAGTTATGATGATGGATTGTGTTATTGTAATATGGGATATGAGTTAGATAATGGTGTTTGTGTTTTAGAAAAATCAACAAATACATCAACAACTTGTAGTTTTAATTCAAACTCAAATCAAAACTATCTTATTTTTCTTCTATTTATATTTTCACTTATATCAATTAGAAAATATTTTAAATCTGTGAAATAACAATAAAATTTTATAAAATTTTTTACGGACTCTATTTTTTTTAGAAAAAATAACAAATAAAAGATAAAACTGATATTTCTATATAGATTAAGAGTTAGGAAAAATTAAAAATAGATAAATTATTACTTTAAAGCATTTTTATCACATGAATATCACTTTAATTATATTGATTTTAAATTGATTTTATAATAGTATTAGTTGTTGTTTTATGAGGGTTAAATGAAAAAAATACTGTTTCTTCTCTCTGTGTTATTAATTTTTTCTGCTTGTAAAAGTAGAGATGATCGTTGTGATCAGGCAATGTATAATTTGATGAATTTAGGTATTTATGATAATAATACTTATGAGATGAATAAACCAAAATGTGTTAGAAACAAATCTTGGGATGATGACTATTTAGACTGTGTTGCTGATGCTAAAACAAAAAAAGATTTAGGAAAATGTACTCCCAAAGAGATAAAAAGTAAATTTGAATAGTCTATTTTTAAACAAATTATTTAATGGCTCTTTAAAAGAGGCTTTTTTTGCCTATCTGTTTTAAATATTGATTTTTTTTGTTGCAAGATTTATTCCATCAATAACAGGAACTATAATATTTGCAACACTTTTATATATTCCTGTTTTCTCAGCCTATCTGAAAAAAATAGATTTTTTTAATTTTGGAATATCTAATTTAAATATAAAAAAATCTATTTTTTGGTTTTTAATGGCATCAGTTGTTATATTTCCAGCCTTTATTTTTATTGGTTCTAAATATTGGTCTATTAGCGATATTAAAATTCCTAAAAATATTATAGAGTATATTTTACAAAATATATTCATTATTGGCTT
>JAFGXH010000314.1 GCA_016936735.1 bacterium | reverse complement strand
TATATAGTGATTTTTATTATCATCTCCTAAAAATTTTAGAACTAAAGAGTCACCATTAAAAGCAGGAAGCATTTTTATTTTTAAACTATTCATTATAACATCTCCTAAATATATTATACATGTATATATGTTTTTCGATTCAAATTTCAATGATATTTAGGAGTTTTTATTTAATCCACTAAAAAACTATTGGTATAAATTCAAGACTATAATTAAAAAACTATCACAATCTATTAAAGAAAGAAACTATCTATTTTTAAATAACCTATTACTATCTATTATTTTATATATTTATACTATTCCTAAAATTTTTCTCATAAAAACCTCCTAAAATATTAATTTCCTAAAAAAGAGTCCCAAGACTCCATTGTTTCACAAATTCTTGTTGTTTGATATCCAGTACTAATATATTTGCTTTCATCATTAATAAGATTATTAATTGGTGAAAAATCTGTAATACAGTTATCAGAAAATATTATTTTTTCAATATTTGTTAAATTTGATAAGGGAGTTACATCTTTAATATAATTTTTATTAAGCCATAACTCTTTCAAATTAACCAAATTAGATAAAGAGTTAATATTCTCTATTCTGTTTCCTGTTAAAAATAACTCATTTAAATTAATCATATTTTTAAGACCATCTATATCATTAATCTGGTTATTTGGTAAATCTAAGTATTCCATATTAACCATGTTTTTTAGTGCATCTAAAGTTGTTATCTGAGTATCATGTATAACCAAATAAACTATATTAACCAAATTTAATAATCCAGAGATATCTTTTAAATTTTTTGATGAAATACTCAACATTTTTATATTTTTTAAATTTTGAATTGAATCTAAATTTATCAAATTATCTGAAGCTAAAGATAAGTCTTGTAAATTAACTAAATATGATAAAACATTAAAATTTAAGTTATCATGAGATCTAAGTAGTAAACCTTTTAGTTGTGGGATATATTCTAAATAAGAGATATCTATCCAATTATCAACTGAAATAGTTAATGCTTCAAGATTTTGAAAATTCTCTATTCCCTTTAAATCTACAATATAAAAATACTCCTCTTCTCCAAAACAAAATATTCGTTTAAGATTTTCAGCATCATAAAGATAAACATCTGATAGATTGTCATAAAACTCTCTACTCTCTTTATCATCCTTGAATTTATTTTGTTTTTTTATTGATTCTATTATACATGCTTTAAAATTTAAATCAGGTATCTCAACAGATATATCCTTACACACTTCACCAATACAATTAAATTTCTCATCACATCGATTAATAGAGCAACTCTCTCCTCTTCCTACAACTTTTATCTCATCTTCACAAGAAAAGAGCATAAAAATTAGTAGTAAAAAATAAATAATCTTCATAAAAACCTCCTACAGTTAGTTGTTTAAA
The DNA here is from genome assembly GCA_016936735.1 of bacterium. Lineage (GTDB taxonomy): Bacteria > UBP6 > JAFGXH01 > JAFGXH01 > JAFGXH01 > JAFGXH01. The sequence continues at coordinate 4,038 of JAFGXH010000314.1, read as the reverse complement.
TACTCATCCCAAGTTAAATTACCATTACAAAAATCAGGAAATTGATCCATCCAATAAATATCAACATTTTCAGAATCAATTAAATGTTGAATTGGTGAATAGTCCTGAATACAATTACATTCAAAATTTACATACTCAATTTCTGGAAGTAGAGCAATTGGTGAAACATCAACAATATAATTTCTAACTAACCACAAATAGTTTAATTTTTTTAACTTTATTAGTGGTGTTAAATCTGAAATTTTATTGTTATGAAATGTTAATGATTTTAAATTTACAAGATTCTCAATTGGAGTTAAATCACGTAATCCATAACCACCCCACCCAATTTTTTCTAAAGTTGTTAAAGTTGATAATATTGTTGTATCAATAGGATAAATAGAGTAAACAGATAGATCCCTGATACTTTTGTAATATTTGATATCATCAATATTTCTCAAATACTCTTTTCCATTCTCTCCCTCTATTGATCCACAACCAAATCTATCAATTATAGATAAATTATAAACATTTATCTCTTGGTTTGGAAAACGGAAATAGTAATCCTCCTCAACACATTTTTTAAACACCTCATCTTGAAATGTTACAGGGATATCAACACAAAGATTTTTTGTACATTGAAATCCCTCAATGCAACTATCATCTTCATAACAGGGTTGCCCTCTAAATCCTCTCTCAATAATCTCCTCTGGTTCATCACATCCACTCAAAAAGAGTGCTAACACAAAGAGAAATAGAAACTTTCTCATAAAAACCTCCTAAATTAATTATACACTTTTATACAAAAGTTTTTGAATGTATCATGAAATCAAAAAAAAATCTGTGATGGATTAACATTTTTGTGTGATTTTTTTGTGATATTTCTATATTCGTAAAAATATTTATACAAACTTAAATTATTTACTAAGAAACATTGTTAAATATTTGACAAAAATCTGTTTTGTTGTTAGAAAAGTAGTATCATATATTTATAAAGGAGTTATATGAAATTGTTATTTTTTTTAGGTTCTGTTTTATTAATTCTTTTTAGTGTTACTATTTATGGAAATAGTGAATTAAGAGAGCAATTTTTTGAAAGTGATGTTGAAAATCAGAAAAGTTTGTCATCAACAGAAAGAGAGATACAAACTGAAAGTGATAATTGTATTACCTCTAAAGATGGATTTTGTGTATTATCTTCTGAAAGTGATGTTGAAACAGAGGATGAGTGTTATGAAACTGATGAAGAATCTGTATTAACTAGTGAACCTGTTGATACAGAGATTGAAACAAAAATCTCATATTCATCATTTAGTCATTTAGGTGGAATTGATATCTCTGCAATTGTAGCAAATTATGATGAAACAGATCCAATTTTTTCAAATGTTGATAATTCAGAATTAAGAAATGATTTAATAGCAAGAAATTATGTTCCTCAAGGGTTAACAAAAGATAATAATGGAAATCTATATTTAGCCTTTTATTATGGACCAAGTGATTCAACAATTTATGATAAAAAATCTATTATTATAAAACTTAATCCAGATACACAACAGATATTAGCAATATATCAAGTACCAGATGATGATTTTGATAATGATCCTCATGTTGGAGGAATAGCTTATAAACAGTTTAAAAAAAAAGTTTATATAATAAGACCTCCATACTATTTTTATATTGTAAAAGATATTCTATTTATTCCAGATGGTTACTATTTGGATGATATATGTAATATTAAAATTTATGAAATAGAGAATGGTGGATTAACATTAATTGATACCAAGATGGTTTATAATGAATCTCTTGAAGATAAAGGAATTCATCCAGATGGATTAGGAATTTCTGGTGATTACTTGTGGATTGCGGAATATGAAAATCAACAATCTAAACCATTAATGGGATATAAAATAGTTTTTAATTACCAAACATCAACAGATAAATTAAGTGTTATTTTGGGTGAAGAGACTTTTATTGGTAATAAAGTTTTTTCAAAATACCATTTTAATTTAAAAGTACCTAAAAGTAATATACAGGGAGTTTATAGTGATAGTAATCCAAATACAGAGAGTAGACTGAAATTCTATTTTTCCAAAAGTGGAGAGGAGTCTTTTAGTTTTTTAGGAACAGTTGATACAAAAGATATCAATAATGATGGAAAAATTGATGGAGATGAGTATAGTTGGGAATCATTTTTCTCTCCAAATGGTTATGGAGCATTCAGACCACTACCACATGGATTAGAGGGATTAACAGAGGTTAATGGAAAATTATGGGCATTAAATGAGGGAGCAACTAATAAATATTCACATTGGAATAATAGTGATAAAAATAGAGAGTTACTTTTAATAAATGATAAAAATTCATCTCCATCATTATATCCTGCTGGTTCTATTATGTTTACTGGAACAGGAATTGATCCAAATTTTGGTAAAAAAGTAGTTATGACTTTAGCTCAAAACTCAAAGGGTGAATTTTATTACTCTTTTGGGGTATTAAACTATTCATCAATGAAAATTGAAAATAGTACAAGAAAAGGTGTTATGTCATTTTTTGAATCACCCAATAGTAAAAATCCAGTTGGATATCAACAGTCAGTAGATGGAAAACCTGTTGTTTATGTTGAGGATTTAAAAGGTGTGATATTATGGAATTTGGATGAACCTGAAAGTGAAGAGGATGGAGCAGATGATTGGAGTTTGTCAAAAGTAGAGGTTGCTTTTGATGAAAATAGTTATAATAAGTATATGAATACATGTTTTTTTGATGATTATATTTGTAATTCTCTTTCCTTCTATCCAAGCTTATATCAATCAAAATATAATAATCCTAATTTAAGTTTAGGAGATAGTAGTACAAGTGATTATAATGGCATTATAATGTTTTTTAACACAGATCATAATAATGGGAATAAATACTCTTTTAAGGGATTTAATTCAGCAACAACAGATGGATTATCACTGTATATTTATAATTCATTTGAAATATTAACTCAATGTATTAATAGAAATAATAACAGTATTGATTATTGTATTGAAAATGATTTGCAGGATTTTTTTGAAGCAAATTATAATAATATTTTCTGTAATATATCAGATTTAATCAATCCAGATGAGAATGTAAATAATATTAAACGTTTAACTAAAATTTCAATTCCCAATTGTGAATAGGAGAACATCATGAAAAAATATCTATTACTATTTTTGATAATTTTATCAACAAATATCTACTCATTAGATTTTGAGTGGGGATTAAAAGCAGGAATAAATCGAAATGAGATGTATGTGACAAGATTAATTTCAGATGAAACAGGATTTGAAGAGAAATATGATTTTTTAATGGGAGCTGTTTTGAAATATGAAATAAATCATCTATTTGTTCAAATGGAGGCTTTATATAACCGAAAAGGGTTTATAAGTAATGATGGTATAGCAAAGGTTTACACAAGATTACACTATTTTGATTTTCCAATTTTAGTGGGAGTTAATTATTATAATGTAAATCTTTATGCTGGGTTATACTATTCAAAATATAAAACTAGCTTTGAAGAGATTGATATTGATGATAGTTATGAATATCAAGATGATTATACTCGTTGGGGTGGAATGGATGAAGATTTAAAAGATTATGATTATGGATATCTGTTAGGAGTTGGATATAGATGGAGAGATATTTCTGTTGATTTTAGATACTCTAAAAGTACAGTTGAGTATCTAAAAGGAAAATTTGATTATTGGTATAGAGGAAGAATAGATGGATTTGACCAATGGAGTCTTAATTTTACATATTTTTTTAAAATCTAGATTGTTGTGGTTTTGTTTTTGATTTCACATCTTTATTAATCTAATCAAAAGTTTGACAAAAATCTGTTTTGTTGTTAGAAATATTTATGTTTTATAGTTTAGTGATAAAGAATTATATTATTATTTATAGGAGAACATCATGAAAAAATATCTATTACTATTTTTGATAGTTTTATCAACAAATATCTACTCATTAGATTTTGAGTGGGGATTAAAAGCAGGAATAAACAGAAATGAGATGTATGTAACAGAACTAGTT
>JAFGXH010000313.1 GCA_016936735.1 bacterium | reverse complement strand
TTTTACAAAAAAAAGATTTTTATTTCTTTAATATGGGTTTATAGGTTATTATTGTTTTTTTGGAGTTTTACATATTTTATGAAATTGGATAGTTTTTTTTATAAAAGTTATAAATATTTCTATTTTTCAGAACAAAAAAGATGGAAAAAATGGACAATTAATGGAGTTTTTTTCTCTTTATTTACTCTTTTATCTTTTTTACTTGGTTTTGATCCAACAAGATCGATAACAATGATGTTTTTTACACTCTCCTTTATAACCCTCATAATTTTAATTGTATCAACAAAAATTATGAGAGGAGAGTTTAAAATAGTAAGAAAATTACCAAAAGAGAGTTATATTGGAACTCCAGTAAATTATAAAATCATTATAGAGAATCAATCAAAATATACTCATAATGGTTTAATATTTTTAGATGAGGAGTTTATAGAGTTTCCAACATTTGATGAGTTTATAAAATATCCAGAACCAAATGAAGACAAAAGAAATCGATGGGATAGGAGGGTTAAATATTATCGATGGATTTGGATGTTAAACTATAAAAAAAGGGCCGAATTAAAAGAGTTTTTTATTCCACCTATAAAAAAATTTAGTAAAATAGAGACAATAGTTCAATTAATTCCTAAAAATAGAGGTGAACTATTTTTAAATAAATCAAATGTTATATTTCCAGATATGTTTGGAATTTTTAGGTCATTTATAGAGATAAATACAGAAAACTCATTATATATTCTACCAAAAACATATAATATAACAGGATTTAAACTTACAGCAGGCATATCAGCAAATTTTATGGGAGAGTTAACAACTCCTGAAATTGGTGATGGAGATGAGTTTCATAGTTTAAGAGAGTATAAATATGGTGACTCTTGGAGAAATATAGATTGGAAATCTTGGGGAAAAACGGGAAAACCAATTGTAAAAGAGTATCAAAAAACAGGTAAATCGAGAAATATGATTATTATTGATAATTATGATGATGGATTTGGTGAAAAATTTGAGGAGGCAATCTCTTTGGGATACTCTTTTTGGAATAGCAATAAATTTCTATTTTCAAAAATATTGATAGGTGAAAACACTCTTCAGAAATTACAGGAAAAAATAGTAGAGACTAAATTTTTTTCATTAGCAAAATTAGATAGAGTTGATAATTTTGAGAAAAATATTAAAATCTGGACAAAAGAGTCTACAGGATTCTCAACAATTATTTATATTACATCCTATTTAGACTCAAAAAGAGAGCTAGAGATAAATAAAATCATATCCAAAGGAGTTTTTATTCAGGTTTTTCAAATCGTATCTGAAAAAACTATAACCAAACATCATAGATTAATAAAGTATCTACAAGTTGGTAATATTGAGAATGATTTACAATGATTATCTAATTAAACTTGACATCATAAAACTAATTCTTTAAAATGGAGTGGGTGTGATGAGAGATGTGATATGAAAAAAATATTTTTTATATTTTTTATGTTTTATTTGCCACTTTTAAGTCAAAATATGTTTATGGATTATAAAACAAAAGATCAAAAACTTACAGAGGCAATAGAGTTATATGAAACAATACAGTTTGATGAGGCAGAAAAAAAATTTCTTGAGATTATAACTGTCTCAAAAGAGAGAATGGATAAAGCTCTCTCCTATAAATATTTAGGTTATATTGCAACATTAAATCAACAACAAAAAAAGGCTGAGGAGTATTATGATCTACTTTTTCAACTGTATCCAGATTTTACAATAGACTATAATTTAGTATCACCAAAAATATCATCATTTTTTAAAGATTATCAAGAGATTTGGCTAAGATTACCCTCTGTTAAAGCAAAAATTTATGAAATTTTAGCAAAAACAGTAAAATACAAAAGCAATCTTCAACTTCCTATAGAGTGGCATGATCCTAATATTGAGATTAATCAAGTTATTGTTAATTATAAGATGTCCACAGAACAAACATTCTCAAGTGCAAAATTCAAAGATATAAAAACACAAAACTATATAGCCTATTTTCCATTGACATTTTTAGAAGAGCCAAATAAACATTTTACTCTTGATTATTATGTTGAGATTTTTGATTATGATGGTGAGAAAATAGGAACTCTTGGAACTCTAAAAGAGCCTAAAAAAATAGATGTTAAAATCCCTGATTCGCTTTTAGGAAGAAAAAGAAATCAGGATAAAGATGGTAAATGGTACTCCTCTTGGTGGTTTATCTCAATTGTTTCTGTTGCGATTGTTGGAACAATTGGTGGAATAGTTTATGCAACTTCTAGTAATGGTGAGGTTAAAAATGATCCGACACTTAATATTTATATTACTAATGATTAATCTTTTCTCTTGTGGAGTTGAGGAGAGTGAACCAATATCCTTATCAATGGGAATAAAAATGAATGGTTTTCTTGACTCTTTTAGAGGTGGAAATATTAGAGTAAATGTCTATTCAGATAAAAAAACAGATAACTCTACACTAACTTGTACCGATTTAAAAGATGGTATAACAGAGGGATTACCATCAAATGACTTAGGAAATGGGTTAGCTTTAGAGATTCCAAAAGAGGGAGCTTTAAATATTGAAAAATTAGGAGTCTCAATTAAAACAGGAAAAAAACTTGCATATGCAGAACTATTTAATGAGGCTGGAGAAAAAAAAGGTCATGCTTGTGAAAAAATAGTTGAATGCTCCTATTTGGGTCAAGCCTCTCCTCCTGATGGAGCATATCAAATTGATGAGGGTGAAAGAGGATGTGTTTTACTCTCTATTGAACTTTTTTAGCATGATTTCTTCTATTTTAAAAATCAAGAATATTTTATACAAACCAATATATATTCATTAATTAGATT
>JAFGXH010000312.1 GCA_016936735.1 bacterium | reverse complement strand
TCTCTTATTGAATCTCAAAAAAGTGAGTTAGAGTATCAGATTGATGTTGATTCTGTTTTACAAAAAGATGAGAATATTATATTAAAAGTTGAGGATTTAAACTCTATTATGGGTAAAATTGAGATTAAAAGTGAAGGAGAGTTTACAAAATATACTCCACACCTTTTTTGGATTAAAACAGATTTTGATAATTTTAGAGTTAAATTAATAACACAAGACTCAATAGTTTTAATATCTGATTCATCAATATCTTTTAATGATGATGATATTGATAAATTAAGAACAGTTTTTAAAAATTCAAAAATATCTCCAATTACAAACTCTGTTTATGATAAGCAAAAGATGGCATTAGATAATTTTTTAGCGGGAGATATTCAGAATAATAAAATACAGATAGCTCTTTTAAATTCAAAAAAAATAGAGGGTTATGAAATTTCTGATATAAATAATTTTGAAATAAGGTTGAATAGAATTCAACAAGAGGCTGTAAGAAAGGCACTTTCTACTCCTGATATTTTATTAATTCAGGGACCTTCTGGAACAGGTAAAACATCAACAATTGCAGAGATTGTTATTCAACAATTAAAAAAAAATCCAGCTAGTAGAGTATTGATAACATCTCAATCAAATGTTGCTGTTGATAATGCTTTAGAAAGGATAATCAAAAGCTCATTTATTGATAATAAGTTAATTATTCGTTATGCATCTAAAACTTCAGAAGTTAAAGTTTCTAATTTTTTAAAATCTTATATATCAATTGGAGATGTTAAAGATAATAAACAGATTGTTGGGGTTACAACAATGGGTATTATGGGGATTGGATTAAATAAATTAGGAAAATTTGATTTAGCAATAGTTGATGAAGCTGGAAGAGCAACTTTTCCAGAGATATTGCCAGCTTTATTAAAAACAGATAAAGTTATAATTGTTGGAGATCATAAACAATTACCACCAGTTGTAGAGACATTACCTAAAAATATCTTAGAGAAATATAGTAATGGTGATTTTATTGATTTATGGGATAAAAGTCTTTTTGAGATTTTAATAGATGAATTACCACCAAATAGAGTTACTCTTTTAGATACTCAATATAGAATGAATCCTAATATTGGTACAGTAGTAAGTGAGCTGTTTTATCAATCTTTATTAAAAAATGGTAAGAACTTTGAAGAGAGTTTAATATTTTCAAACGATTTTTATTGGTGGTATGTAAAAAATACAGATGGAATAAGAGGTGAATCAAAAAGTTTATCAAATTTTAAAGAGGCTGAATTTATAATAAAGAGAGTTATTGAATATCTATCTCTTATAAATAATAATCTCAAAAATAGTAAATATAAAAACAGAGATTCAATTGCAATTTTAACACCATATAGAGATCAAAAGGAGCTTTTAGATTTACTATTTGATAAATATAAAAATGCATTGTCTCATCAATCATTTGTTATATCAACAATTGATGCTTTTCAGGGACAAGAGGCTGACACCATTATTTATTCCTCTGTTAAAACATCTGGAAATCCCGATTTTCTTGCAGATGATAGAAGATTGAATGTTTCAATAAGTAGAGCAAGAAAAAATTTTATTGTAGTTGGTGATCCAAATGTATTGACATCTGATAGTAAGTCCTATTTTAAAAAAATAAAATTACTATCAAAACTTGAAGAGTTTAACTCTATTAATAAAGACTTAAAAACAAAAATAAAGGAGTACTATAAAATGGAAAAAATAGTTAATAATTTAAAACAATCTACTCTTTTTATAACATTTGGAAAAAGAGATTTAATGTATGTTTATGAAAAAGAGGGTGTTTTGTATAGAAAAAGTGTTGATGGAGATATTAATTATTTAATTAGCTCTCAACTAAATTTATACTCTTTAGATGAGATTAAAACAGAGTTAAAGTTTATTAATAATAAAGGTAATGATTTTGAGTTGAATAAACCAATTGGGGTTGTTTTTCCAATGTTTGAAAAAAGTTTAAAATATTTTAAAACAAATGGAATAGAGATTTCAAGAATCTATTTTTTATATACAGATAGAGGTGAATTAAAAGATAATCTTATTGATATTTTAAATTTTACCTATTTAAATAATCACTCAGAATTTTCAAGATATGTTAAAGATTTGATAAAATATATTGATGATGATTATACATCTAAATTTATTAATAAATTAAAAGATTTTGTTGAGGATAGTTCTGTTTATAAAAAATTAAATATTAAAAATTCTACTCAATTTAATTATATTAATATTGCAAAAAACAGAAAAGAGTTCTCTAAAATATCATTGGAGAGCATAAAAAATGCCAAAAATGATGATGAGATATACTCTATAATATCAAGGGGAGATATAAATAGAGGAGATTTTTTCTATCCAGTAATATATAAAGAGTTAAAAAAACTAACAAATGAGTTGAAAAATAGCTACATATATTACTCTATTTATGGAGGAATGCCTGTTTTCCAAAGAGTTTTTGAACATATGTTGAAAATTGTTTTTGATGGAGTTCCCAAAGAGTCTATATATTTAAGTGAAAAAGAGTTTTCATATGGGTTTAATATACCAGAATACTCAAATTTTTATGATACAAAACAGAAAATTTCACATTATCTTTCATCTTTTGATATCTCTATATCTCAACAGTTAGTATTTAAACTATTTGAGGAGTATCCAGCAATTGATGAATCTATTAAAACAAGAGTTTTATCTAGTTTTGATAAAATTGATAATATGCTAAAAAATCAAATGATATATCTCTATTTTTCATTTCTAACAAATTTTTATAAAGAGAGATGGAGTGAACTATTTTTCTTTTTGCATAATCTTAAAGGTGTAATTTTTTTATCACTTTTAAATGAGTATAATGATGATTGGATTGTTAATTTAAAAGATAGAAAAATTATTTTCAAAAATGGTTCTAAAATTGATTTAAGGGATTGGAATTTTTTTGAAAGAATTGATAAAGATATTTATAAATATCCAAAATTAAAAAGATATAAAAATCTTTTTATGCATTCTAATTTTATGAATATATATAATCAAATTCAAAACTACTATTTAGAAAAATCTGAAAGCAGTAAAACTATAAAAGAGATTTCATTTCAATTTTTAACAAAAAAATTTGGAGATAAATTGAGTATTTTAGACGTTATTCTTGATTTAAATAGTACTATTTTAAATGGGAATATAGAGGATGTTTCCATTGTTGAGAAAAAATTAATGGGGTTAGGTGTATTTAAAGAGATATTACAGTTAATTGGAATAGAATTAAAAAATGGGTTATTTCCAATTAGAGAGATTATATTAGATATTTATAAAGCTATTGAGAATATTGATTTTTAATAAATATCTCTATTTTTTGTTGTAATAAATTTAATAAGATAGTATCCCAAAAAATTTTTTTAGTATAAAATAAGAGATTCTCCTCTTGTTGCCCATTTTTTTAGAATCATAATCTGTATCTGTATCTCCTCATTTATTGATAAATCGTTTTTATTTTTTTTATAATTTAACTCATTATCAAAATGGTATAAAAATGTTTTTCTTGCAGGATATGTCATGTAATATCTATCATTTCCCTCTAAAAAACTATCCTCTTTTATAACATCCAAATTTATCAATTTTATTAAAAGATTATCTATTTTAGCTCTAAAAAGCTCCTGTAAGTCAGCAACCAATGATTCGTATGTATTTTCTGGGGAATGAAGAAATCCAAGGTATGGATTAAGACCAGATGCCCTAATAGATGTATTAATTCTTGAAAAAAGTTGGTAGTAAGAGTAATTTAGAAGTCCATTTATTCTATCTTTTTTCATTCGTTCCCGTTTTTCTATAAAGAATTTAGGATTTTTTATAAAATGATTAAGATTTTTAAAACATCCTTTTGCAGCAATACCCTCATAACCCCTTAATGCATTAAGATTTTCAGCACTATTACTATTCAAAACTATATTATTGAGTTGATCTATAAAATCATTAAATTTTCCAGCTCCCCTTTTTTTGAATAGTTCAATATAGTGTTCTATCTTTTTTTTTACAAAAGATTTTGCAATTCCAAGATGAACATCACTACTCATCTCATCATATCTTTTTTGATGTTGATTTGCTACAAAAAATGAGTTTTTATTGTTTGGTAGGATTGAAACAGTTTTATAGCCACTTTCAAGTGTTATAACAATTGGTATGTTAAAATCAATAGCTTTTTTTATGAATGAGGTTGAGAAAACAGATTTATTTAATGTTATTATAGAGTCTATATTTCTTAGAGGAAATCTACCAATGACTTTATTATCTTTTACAACATCTAATGAATCTCCTTTTAGAGAAAATATGGTAAATGGTTCAACAACATATAGAGTTTTTTTTAATTTTTTCTCTCCTTCAAAAAGCTCCTCCTCTTTTTCTATACCAAATTGATATCCTAAAAATTGAAATCCATCCTTTATTGCATGAATAGATGTTTTTGACTCTTTTAGTTTTAGACCTTTATTTTTTAAAAATAGTGTTGTTTTTTCTAAAACTTGGTTTGCTATATTTTGTGATTTAGTCATTATAATGAAATCATCTGCATATCGAACAAATTTTACCCCCATTTTTATTAATTTAGAGTCAAAGTCATTTAAGTATATATTTGCTAAAAGTGGAGAGAGAGGACTTCCTTGTGGAACACCAATCTCTCTAGAGTATATTTTCCCATTTAATTCATATGGAGTATCAATTGCTAACTCTATTAATTTTCTAAAAATTTTATCCCCTTTAGGAAGATAAAATCTTAAAATTTTTTTTAATAATGTTATATCAATAGATGGAAAAAACTCTTCAATATCAGACTCTATAACAAATTGATATCCCTCTTCAATTGCTTGATTAACCATTTCTATTGCTGCCTCTCTTGAGACTCCCTTTCTGAATCCAATTGACTCTTTACTAAATATTTTTTCGAAAAATGGATATAGAATTTGATTTAAATATTTTAATACAACTGTTTCATCAAAATTAAACTCTTCAATTAATCTCTCTCCTGATGTTGTTTTTGGAATTAAAAATGAGTGTGTTGGAGAGAATAAAAAAGTTTCTGATTTTATTTTTTCATAAATTAAATCAGCAGATAACGAGGAATCAAAATTTTCTGTTTTATCATTTTTAAGTAAATAATCAAACTGATTATCATATTGTTGATAAACCTCTTCTGTAATAGTTGCAATATCCTCTTTATTAGGGAATTTTAAATCAAAATATGGAACAGATTCTAAATATAATTCATAAAAACCTAGAGAGTAGGAGAGTTTCATGCCTGCATGTAGCTCTTTTCCAAGAATTAAAAATGGTAGAAAATTTTTAAAATCTCCTTTTACATATATTTTTCCAACAAATCCAGATACAATTTGTTGTCCCTCTTTGCTTTTTGAGTTGTGTTTAAAAAAATTTGTTTTTTCCCAATATGGTATTACATAAAATATGTCATCATTTTTATTGTAAATAATCTCCTTTTTAAAAAAATGTGAAAATCTATTTGTGAAAAAATCAATAAAACTATCTGTAGATATATCATAAGGATTTGTTAAATCTTTTTTCTTTATCATTATGGGAAATTTAAAATTTAATGCAATCTCTCCTCTTTCGGGGATTTTATCATACTCTTTTATTAAATCTTCTAAAGATCTTTTTGTTGGTTTTGATATCTCAATTAGTTCATAATATTTTTTATTATTCTCAATTTTCATAATACTTTTAAGGCTTTTAATAAAGCTATCAATATCCTCTTCTGTATGATTTGCTACTAAATATGTTAAATTAAATATCTGATTTTTGTTATATTTTTTATTATATTTACTATTTTCAATGTGAAATATTAAAGATGCTCCACCATTATCCCAATCAAAATTTGGGAAAACTCTCATATATGCCTCTTTTATTATGGCTTGAAGAGTTGTATATCTTAATTCACCAACTGTTTTTGAGATATATTTGGCATTAATTTTATACCAAAAGAGATTATTAAGCATGAAAACCCCCAAATAATTTACTGATGATACTACTACATTGTTATTTTAAAATCAAATATAAACAATGGATTAAAAATATAAATAGATAACAAATTATTTTTAAACATCTTATATCAAAAAAACAGCTTTTATTTTGCAAAAATTAATATTATTTGTTAAAATTAAATTTCAGTTTTTATGAGGAGAGTATGAGAATTTTAGCTGCATCTATATCACAAGATCCATTAGTTTTAATAAAAGTTATTAAAAATATTGAAAAAGTAGATTATTTTATTTTTTTGAGAACACCAATGGCTTTAAAAGGTGGTTGGCATATTGGTGTAGAGAACTATTTAGAGTTGATGGGAGTAGATAAAAAAAATATAATATATTTTGAGCCAGAAGAGAGTTTAATGCTCTATGAAACAGTAAAAAAGCTTAGAATCTTTTTTAATGATAAATTTTCAAACATTTTGAATAGTGATATTGAGATATTTTTTGATATTACAACTGGTAAAAATTCATTTAAGATGGCAATGTATGATTTTTTAAAAGAGTTATCAATAAAAAGAGGTTGGATTTTTAATATTGTTTTTAATAACTCTGATAGAGGAAAAATTGAGATTACAAAATTTAATTTTAACTCAAATATTGAACCAGAAGAGATAGATAAAGATATTACTATGAATTATAGAGATATTTTTAAAGAGCGTTTTAATGTTTTTGGATTTGAAATTTTACAAAATATTAATGATAAATTAGGATTAAAAACTCTATATTCTGATGGAGGTACTATACCTAAAGTAGCAAATAGTTTTTATAAAGATGTTATTGAAAACTCTTATTTAAGAAGAGTTTTTTTTGATTATTC
>JAFGXH010000311.1 GCA_016936735.1 bacterium | reverse complement strand
GCGGCCTCTCTAACGCCCGTTGCTGGACTTGAACCAACGACCCGGTGATTAACAGTCACCTGCTCTACCGACTGAGCTAAACGGGCATGTTTTCTGTATATACTATTTCGATAGTAAAGTCAAGAGTTTTTTTATGAAACTACTCTTCTGTAGTTTCATTCTTTTTTTCAACACATAAATAAACACCATTAAATGGGTGTCCTAATAGCTGAATTGGGCTTAAGCAATCATAATTTTCAGGACAACCAGAGGCTTCGCAAACACTATTAACACAACTAAAACCATCTGAACATTCAGAGTCAACTGTACAGCTCTTTTGAACACAAGATCCCTCATTACATAACATTCCTGTTTTGCAAACTCCATTTGGATTACTTGTAGAGCAGATATCTGCTCTTTCATAACAAACTCCCTCAACACAAGTTTGACTATTTTCACAAAAAACAGTTGAACATGTCTCTACTGTTGGACCACATTTTTGGGTACAATATGGCTCGTTACCAAGATAAGACATACATAAAGCATCACTATCAAGAGTTGAACAATCAAGATTTTTTTGTTCAACTTTTGTAACCCCTTCTGAAGTTGGACGCAATAGTTCACAACTACTTCCAAGTTCAGCTTTCTCAGAACAAGCAGATAAAACTATTGTAATAAGGAGTATTATAGTTAGAGTTATTCTGTTCATATTCTCTCCAAAAATAGACAAAGCATTATATCGATTTTTAATATTGATTGTCAATTAAAAATCTCATTTACTAATTTATCACTAATAATTGGCTTACCAATAAAATTTGAGTATAATCGTTCAAACATTTGATTAAGATTAGATATCTCATTTTTTGTTAAATCTAGTTGAGAAATGAATGAGTTGTTTTGAGACATTATGAGCATAATTCCCATTTTTTTTGTGATTTCAAAATCACTTTTTGGGTGATTTGCACAACTAAATAGAAAATTTTCAAAAGAGAAATATAGAGAACGCTCCATAAATGTCTCTTTACAAATTGAACATTTAATTTCAGGAAGATAACCTGAACTATTTATAAATACAAATTTTAAAAAAAGAAGATGTTTTTCTGTTATAATCTCCTCTTTTTCAATCCAATTTATAAGTTTATGAAATGTTTGAAATCCATTAGAGTCCCACTCTCCCACATCCATTATATTTGTGAATAGCTCATTCATATATTGTGTTATATAAAGTTTTTCAGGAGTTTTATGGATTGAGATATAGGGCTCTAATGTTCTTGCCTCTTTTAAAAAGAAAAAATTGTTTTGATTAGTCTCTGTTAAATCAAATTCATTAAAAAGATATAAATCTAAAATTCCAGAGAACCTTTTTTTACTTGTTGCACCATTTTTAACATAAACAGTTATAACTCCAACCTCTTCTGTTAATACTTTTAGTATATAATCACTCTCTTTCCAAGGAGTTAATTTCATTATATAACCAGAATATCTCTCCATTTAAACTCACCTATAATTTGAATTAATTTTTTTTAAGCAAAATATGCAAAAACTAATTATACATAATTTTTTTTAGTTTTATAGTATAAAAATTTTAATCTATTTTATAATTTAACTATTCTCTTTGTTCGTCTGTTTTTTCAAACTATTTAAAAGCTCTATCCAAACAGTTTTATCTTTACAAATAAGGAGTCTTGATAAATGGGTAACATCAAATTTATCTGTCTCATTTACAAGTGTGTTTGATATATGTATAACTGTTGCAATTGATATATATGGAGAGAATTCAAGATTTGATGGTATATGGTGAAAAAGTATTCCCTCAATAACCTGCTCATCAAAACCCCATAAAGATAAAAGATATGCTCCTATTTCTGCATGAAGATTTTTATATTGATTATAAATCTCCTCTGATTGAATTGATAAAACCAGTTTGCCAACATCATGTAGAACTCCAGCAATAAATATTTTTTCTAAAATATCTTTCTCTTTAAAATAGATATTTCCAATTTGATACGATAATGTTGCAACCATTATTGAGTGTTCATTAAACTCATCAATAGAGAATGAGTTGACTCTATTTTGAGTTGATAATATTGTACTATATGCAAAAAGTGCTTTGATAATCTCTACTCCTAAATATGAAAGTGTTGATGCTAAATTATTTGATATTGATGAGGGATATCCCCAATATGAGGATTTTATTAACTTTGTTATTGTTGTTACTAAAGCTACATCTTTTGATATAATATCAGCTAAATTTTTAAATGAAAAATCCTCTTTTTCAATCTCCTTAACAAATTCATAATATATAGATGGAAGTGTTGGTAATTTTTGAGTTTTTACTATTAATTCAGATAACTCTGGTTGATTCAATATTTTATTAAAATTTAGAGCTTTTTTAATCACATCTTTTAAAAAAGTACTCTCTTTAGGTCTTAATATTATTTGATGAACAAGAGATACCGATTTTAAAATCATATTTTTTTCAGAGTATCCAGAAAAAACAACCCTTATAATACCATTATAGTATCTGGATAGATATTCAACAAACTCCATCCCTTGAAAATAGATATTTACCTCTGTTACAACTAAATCAATTCTTCTTTTGATTATATATTCCATTGCTTTTTCTGCAGATGTTACAAAGTGAAGATTCCATTCAAATGACATATCCATCATTAAACGTCTCATACCTTTTAAAACATTCTCATCTGTGTCTATAAATAGGATATTGTATTTTGCCATCTATTATACCAAAACTATATAAAATTATTGGTAGTATATATTTTTTTATTTTAGATGTCAAAATTAGAGTATATTTTTTTTAAAACCCATTCCTTTTGATAAAATTAGATATATTTTAGTTTTTTATGGTTTTTTTATAAAAAATCTAATATAATGGTTTTGCTTTATGATATTGGAGGAGTTAATGAAATTTGAGGTTTTCATTCCAGGTAAAACAGTAGATGATTTTGATATTACCCTAAAAATTAAAGCTGCCTCTTGGCTTGAGGCTTTAAAAGCTGGTCTTTCAAGAATGGGAGAGGATTCAGGCTTAATAAAGCATATATTGATTGACATAATGGAGGATAATACCATTCATGTTACAGAAACTGTCAATAGTCGTGTTTTTAGGATAAAAGAGCTTGAGGAGGAGGCTCCAAAAGAGAACTCTAATGAGGCTAAACTTAAGGCTGAAGAGGAGAGACTTCGTTCAGAAGCAGAGGCAAGAATTAAGGCAGAGCTTGAGGCAAAAATAAAGGCTGAACTTGAGGCAAAAATAAAGGCTGAGCTTGAAGCAAAATTAAAAAAAGAGTTAGAGGCAAACAATATATCCAATTCAAATAAAGCAGACTCTATTGAGATAGCAATTGATACAGATTCAGATAAGTCTAAAAAGATAGAGTTAAATAAAGATGAATTGTTAAAAATTGATACTATTGAATCAACAACAGTTATTGATTCAGAAAATAAAGATTCTCAGGAATCTACCCTCAAAAAAGATGATAAAACAGATGAAACAGTTGATGATAGTGATGAACTTGAACTAACAGCTCAATTTCAAGCTAAATTAAAGGCTGAAAAAGAGATTAAAACATTAGAATCTAAAAATGGTGATTTATCTAAAACTCCAGATGTTTTGGTAGAGAAAAAATTAACAGAAGAGAAAGAGATAATTCCTGAAGTAAAAAAAGAGATTCCTCCTATTCAAGAGGTAAAAAAAGAGATCCCACCTGTTCAAGAGATAAAAAAGGAGATTCCTCCTGTTCAAACTAAAAAAGTTGACTATGAGATTGAAGAGGTTCACAAACAACAGGCAACTCAAAAGATTTTTGTTGGGCGTTCTGAAAAAATTAAAGAGATTGATGTTGATGCAATTCTCTCTGAACTCTATTTTGATATATCTGATATAGATTCTGAATCAAATATATCTGCTGCAATGGAGATTGCAATGGATTTAAGTATGAAATATATTGAGTGTGATTCAGGTTCACTATATTTGGTAGATTTAAACAAAAATGATATATATTTCTCTGCAATTAGAGGCCCTAAGGCGGAGGATTTAAAAAAATTAAATATTAGAATTCCAATGGGTATTGGAATTGTTGGATTTTGTGCAGAGGAGAATGTCTCATTAGCAATATCTGATGTTAATAGAGATCCTAGATTTTATAGAGCAATATCTCAAAAATTAGGATATCCAACCTATAGTATTCTCTCTGTTCCAATGTATAAACGTGGTCGTGTTTACGGGGTTATTCAATTAATAAATAAACATAGCTCTAATACATTTACCCCTGGAGAGGTTGGTGTTATTGATTATATCTGTAAACATGTTGCAGAGTATCTTGATCGAAAAATTAATCGTTACTACTAATTTTTATATTAAATTAAGCAATTATTGATCTTTTGTTTGGAAATAGAGGAGTTTTTATGCAACAGAATATTTTAAATATTTTAAAAGGTGCAATTCTTTTAGAAAGAAGAGGAAGAGCATTTTATGAACAGATTTCAATGCAAACTAAAAGTGAAGCTGTGAAAGAGATTTTTCAGTTGATGGCAGAGGAGGAGGCGAAACATGTATCCTTTTTATCTGAACAGTACAAACAGGTTGTAAAAAATGGTGTTTTTTCTACTGTAAATATAGATATGGAACATAATCATGATGATATTTCAGTTGAGGTTCTCTCTGAAAAACTTCAGAATCAGATATCTGCTGCAAGTTATGAGGCAGCAGCTATTGCTGCAGCAATCTCTATGGAGAAAAAGGCTATTGATTTTTATGCCGATAGAGCTAAAATTGCAACAGATGATGAGGAGAAAAAACTATTTAAATGGTTATCTGAGTGGGAGATTGGTCATTTAGAGCTTTTAGAGGAGCTTGATAGAGAGCTTGTTGAGAAAGTTTGGAATGATAATAGTTTTTGGCCATACTAATCTAATATCAGATTTTTCCAAATATTTGTTTCATCAATATTTTCAAGAGAGTTTATTAAAGATAGTACAAAATCTTTTTTTTCAAAAATCTTTTCAATCTCTTTTGTTTTCTCTTTAAAACCTCCACGAATATTCTCACTCTCAAATGGACATCTATATTTTAATGTTGGTAGATTCATTTTTGAGTGTATTTCAGATATTTTAGACTCTCTAATATATATCATTGGTCTAACAATTTCACAATGTTGATTATCATATATAACTTTTGGGGAGAAACTTCCAAGTTTTCTATTTTGAATAATATTCATTAAAAATGTTTCAGCAACATCATCTGCATGATGTCCAAAAGCGATTTTATCTATATTTAATTGATTTGCAAATTTTAATAAAGCTCCCCGTTTAACTTTTGAACACCAATAGCATATTGAGTTTTTATTAATTGATGAGAAATCTTTACTATTTTCAAACTCTATATCAACATCATAATATGGAGTCTCAAATTTTTCAGCAAACTCTTTTAAATTGGATGTATCATAATTAGATGTTTTTATATGTATTGCAGAGAGTTCAAAATTTATATGAGACTGCTTTTTCAGAATATATAACATGTATAGCATTGTAACACTATCTTTTCCACCTGATAATGCAACAGTAACTCTATCACCATTATTAATCATTTTATATTTTGTAACAGCCTTTATTAAATCTTTTAAAAACCAGTTTTTCATTGATTTATAGTTATTTTCCATAAAAAATATTATCCTATTTAAAACTTTTTTTAATCTCAAAATTATGAGATTAATATTTTCTTTATCATAATCTATATTTTTTATCAAACTATAATAATTTTTATAAACTCTGTTTTTTTCGTGTGAGCTTTACCCACCCCTCAGAACCCCTCCCTAGAGGGCTTACTAAATACTTTATTTAACTTTTAATTTTAAAAAATAAAAATAAAAAGTTTTTTCTTTAAAGAATATAAAAGAATTAAACAGAAT
>JAFGXH010000310.1 GCA_016936735.1 bacterium | reverse complement strand
ATTTAAAATGTGAATAAAATAAAAATACTCTGTTATTAGAATTAATTTTTTGTAATGTTGTTGTTTTAAGAGATTATTTGGAGTTTTAAATGAAAAAACTATTTACACTTTTTTTTATTATGTTTTTAGCAATTGGATGTGGTTCTGTAAAAATGATTGAGGGAACCTCAATTGAGGATACAACTGAAAATAGAGATATCATCTCATTTATGAATAAATATAATGAGAATCTTATTGCTAAAAATAGTGATACACTATTCTCAATGGCATCAAAAGAGTATTATGATAATGGTGGAACAGCCACATCATCAAAAGATGATTTTGGTTATACTCAACTAAAAGAGCTTTTAAACTCTCGTTTTGAAAAAGTTGCAGAGATTCAACAGAAAATAAAAATAGTGAAAATATTTAAAGTTGATGAAAAAATTTTTGTTGATTATGAGTATGATGCAAAATTTAGAATTCAAAATGAGTGGTCTGCAAAAAAAGATATAAATCAGATGGTTTTAGAAAAAACAGATAATGGATATAAAATTTTAAAAGGTATGTAATCCTAAACTCATAATAATACAATCCTAGATTATTTAATAGATATCTTGCATAACTTGGTCTATTTTTGTTCTTTAGAGAATAAAACAGATTACATAAAGTTCTAAATAAAAATAGTTATTTATATTTTAATATCAATTTGATATTATTTCTTAAAATATGTAGAATATCTCTTAGATTAGATACGGGAGTTAGTATGGGAGTTTTTGAGATATCAATTATTTTAATAACTATTGTTATAGTTATTGTTCTTTTTTCTCATAAAAAAGAGGAGGATAGTTCTGAAAGAGTTATATCAATGAATGAACCCAAGAATCGGAGAAATAGAATTAAAAAAAGTGAAATTTTTTTAATAAAAGATATATTCAATAATAAAAAAGGGAAAAAAACTCCAAGATTTATTGCTTTTGTTGAGTATCAATATGATAGAAGTGAGGATAAAACTCCAAATCAGGTTATTCAAATAACACTTGAAAACATTTTAAAATCTGAACTAAAAGATAGTGATTTTATTAACTCAGTTTTCTCAACAAAAAATATTAAAGAGTTTTCTTATAATTTAACAGAAAAAACAAGAAAACTATTAAACTCATTTTTACCACAACATATTATTATAACATCTCTTATTTTAGAGATATTAAATCCATCTGAAAATCCCAAAACAGAAAAATATTTCTCAATTAAGCGAAATTTAGAGTTACCAAAAAGAAATACATCTTATGAAATAGTTTGTAGTTTTGAGGATTTAGATCCATCCTATATTGAGAGATTATCATATATAATTTTACAAAATTATTCAGAAAAAATGCTTAAGCAGTTTGATGAACAGGAGTTTAAATCAAAAATAGATATTAATGATTCTTTAAAAAACATTAATATTAATAATATAAATCAATCTGAAAATGATTTATCAAACACTCAAAATAGAGAATTTTTTATAACTTTAGAGCAGGTAAAATCTCTTTTTATTGGAGAGTTATTTGAGATAATAGAGTTTCATTGGAGCTCTGAAGTTATGGTTTCTAAAAAATTAAGAATAGCTGATGAGAGTAGTTATGAAACCCATTTTGATACAGATTTAGAGTCATTTTTATATCAAATAAAATCAAAAATAGATTCATCAACAGATTTTAAAAGGAAAGAGTTTCTTTTAGAACAGCTTGAATCAAAAATATTATTAGAGGCAAAAGATCCGATGATTATGAATCTATTTTTAGAGCAAGTGGAAGATATAAGAGAGGCTATTCAGAAAAAAACAGTCTCAACAATAAAAAAATCTGAATTTTTAAATAATATCACTTTAGATATTAATACAACTAAAGAGAATACAGAGTATTTAAATAGTGAGATATTAAATGAGAAAAATGAGGATATTTTTACTGAAGATTTAGATAAATTAGAGTCTAATAACAAAAAAGGGGCTTTATTCAATGACTCTTTTGACTTAAAAGTTGATTCATTTGATTAAAATAATCTCTTTAGTCCTTTTTTTCTCTATTTCAGAGACAACTTTTTTTAACTCTTGATATTTAGAGACATTAACTAACTTCATTGGAATATAGTACTGTTGAGTAATTTTAATAGTATCACTATCTGTTTTTACTAACTCTCTTTTATAGGAGCCAAATTCAGATACTTCATTGATTGCTTCAAAACCATCAATTTTATATCCCTTTAAGGGTTCAATCTCTATTTCAGTTTTATTGTTATAAAAATATATCATAAGAGGATTCTCTCTTGATTCTTGTGTTGTATATTGATTTAATAGTGCCTGATTATAAAAACCATGCCCCCACTCTTTATCAAGAATATTTGGAATATCTATTTTGTTTTCATCTACTCTTCCTATTGAGTCAATTTTACCACCCATTTTTAATATAAGTGGAAGCTCTGGATTATTTAGATTCTCAACATTAAAAAAGAAATTCTCAACATATCCTACTAATTGAATAAAGTATTGTTGAAAAGCTCTTGAACTCTGTTCTTCACTCTGTTGAAGTAAAAAACCTCTTATAGATGCAGAGGTGATGGATGGTAAAACTATCTCAAGAGATAACTCACCCTCCATCTCTGTTAGCATTTTTAGTTTTATATTAGTTTGTGATTGAATCTGTTCAAATTCAGGAAATTGCTCATTAAAAAGAGATCCATTTTTATCAATTCTAATATATTTCATCCCTTTTAAATATGGATTAAGTGTATTAAATTGACTCCATTTTGAGGATAAATCAAGATAATATGTTTGATTATTTAAATTAACTTTTATAAGGTAATATAGGTAAAAATTCCCTGATGGAATATTTAATGATTGATTATCAGCAGTATTTGATATTATAATCTCTGTGTCAATCCCCATATTATTAAGAATATTGAATAGTAGATATGCAATATTTCCCCTTTTTTCAGTAATTGTTTTTATCAATGGTTGATATGGATTATTTTGATGTTGAAATTTATCTGTAATCTCATAGTAAAACTTTTTTAACTCATCAACTGTTTTAATTTTTGGAAAGCTATTTATAAAAGAGTCTGTTATAAATGAGTTCTCAACACTATATTGAAACGCAGCTAAATAGCGTTTATATATATCACTCCAATTTAATCTCTCCTGAACTTTTAGTGATGGAATAAATAGATCTCTATTTTGTGGTAAAAAAGACTCCATTTTTATTCCACTTAAATTAGATAACTCTATTTTAGAGCAGTCATAATCATCTATTTTAAACTCTTTTATTGACTCTATTGGAAATCCTGTTGATGGAATAAGATCTAAAAAAATATCTCTATTTTTACACATCATCCATTTTGCCTCAAATGTATTCATATCCATATGATTATAACTAAATGAACCCATTTGAACAGAGCTATTTGAGTAACTTTGCCTATTAACATTATAGGTTATTTTTACAATAAAATCGCCATCTTTTAAATTCTCTAAAGAAAACTCAGATGTTTCTGCCAAAAAATCTGGCTCATACTCTTTTAATGTTTTAGAATCAACTGTTTTTAAAACTAAATAGTCCCCTTTAGGAACTGTTGCAAATCTATTAACCCCCTCTTTTCCATGAACCTGAATTATCTCATGACTTAAAGTGATATAGTCATAAGGGGTATGTATTAATAGAAAATCCTCATCTAAAACTTTTGTTGCAGGATATTTTTTCTCAAAATTAACATCACTACTAAGATAATTTTTAATTCTCTCTAAATCATTAGAGAGTGGAATATATTTTTTAAACTCA
Source organism: bacterium (assembly GCA_016936735.1). GTDB lineage: Bacteria > UBP6 > JAFGXH01 > JAFGXH01 > JAFGXH01 > JAFGXH01. Next base: position 5,337 of record JAFGXH010000310.1, on the reverse strand, counting down.
TCAAGAAAAAAAAGAGGTTTTGAGAATATTTTATGCTCCCAACTTCTCATAAATGATATAAAATCTTTCTCTTTTGTAGTGATTTCTCTATATGATGTTGTCATTGGAAAATTTTTATAAATAACACTCTCTATCTCTTTTTGGCTATTTGGATAATCAGAAAGCATCTCAAAAAAATATAGTGATTTTGAGCTAAATGGATTATTTTTAACAAAATTGATAATATTAGTTATATCTTTATTTGTTAACTCTTTTTTCAATTCTGTAATTTTTGAGCTATTTTGAATCTCTCTTGAACAGTAATCAAAACTTAAAATATCAATCTCCTTAACAAGATTTTTATTATATTTAAGTAGTAAATCACATCCCCCTTTAAACTCTGTTAATCTTCGAATTAAAGAGGCTATTTTATCATTTTGATTGCTATTTTCATATGCAGAGAGAAGATTTACTGCTAAAAATAGTGGATTTTTAATTTGATTATTTAGCTCCTCAAGAAGTTTTGCCCCCTCTGTTGGATTTTGAAGTTGAAAATTTACAATATATGATAGTTTTGCTTTTAAAAATGATGGATTCAATTTTAAAGAGCTATTTAAATATTGTTGGATTTTCTCCTGTTTTATATTTTTTGATATAAAACTATTTTTATCAAAATAGATTGAATTTAGATACTCAGTATAGAAATTTGCCTTTTTAACTTTTTTTAAAAATCGTAAAGAGATATCCTCATTCTCTATTAAATCGGAAAAAACCTCATAAAGTAAGATATTTTGGAAATCTTTTGAGAATGGGAGTGTGTAATATTGATTAGCAATAGAGAGAAGCTGATTATTACTTTCAACATATCTATTATCAAGAGCCTTTGATTCTACTGTTTTTGAAAGTAATGGAGTATTTGAATGAATTGTTATTGGTGAAGATTGTAATTTTAATGTTAATAGTGTGATTTGATGTTTTTTGCCATCATTTGGAATTGATATTTTGTTAAAATTTGATATCTGTGACCTATTAATATCTGTTGTTAAGACAGAAATACCATCAATATAAATAGTATAAGGACCCCAACCAGTTATATAAAAATCAATAGATTTTAAATTTTTATTTTGACTATTTTTATCTACTTCAATAGTAGTACTCCATAGATAGAGTCCAATAGTATCAAATATTTCAGGAACAGTAATTCCCCCTTCAATAAAATTAATATCAGTACCATCTTTAAATAGATATGGGATTGGTTTTGCTTCAGCCTTTTTAAAAAGGGTAAAATCACTATTAATTGTGAATCTATATGGACCACTCATTCTCCAATTTGATATTGGAAAAAAATCCTCTTTCAAATTAATAGCATACTCTGGATGAGTATTAAAAAATCTAAAAATAAGATATTTAGCTATTTGATTATCTATTATAGTATATATTTTTTCTATACTATTAGATGGAATAAAATCTCTTTCAATAAGAGATATAAATTTCTGAACAATCCAAATTGATAAAGGGTTATCTCTATTATTTTCTAAAAAATCTATAGATTTTTTAGAAAAATTATCAATATCATAACTAAGATAATCTGAAAATATCTCAAAAAATTGAGTTATAAATTTTGAATTGTTTGAAGAGATATTTTTTTCAGACTCTTTTTGAAAAATATTATTATTCCAAAAAAAACTCTCTTGCTCATTTACTAATTGATTTTCTGTTTGAGATGAATCTAATTTATCTCCCCAAAACTGTTTTTTTTGTTCAATCTCTTTTGGGGTTGTACAAGCAAACATAAAGGTTAAAGTTATAAAAATTATCAATTTTCTCATCAAAGCCTCTTTAAAGTATATTAAAACTATTAAAATCAATCTATTTCAAATAGAACTCATTTTTCAATATTATCTCATCAACTTTTCTAATCTCATCTCTAAATTTTGGATACTCAGTTGTTGAGACTCTATCAAGAGTAAATTGAAAATCTGTTTGATAATTTAATACCCCATTTTTTAGTTCAGTTTTTTGTAAAAGTTTTATAAAATCTCCATTAAGAGAGTTCTCTTTCTTTAAATTATCTCCCTCAACTCCACTTATCTCTATAGTTTCATTGAGTTGATAATATGGGATTTTCATCTCCGTTTTTCTTTCTGGTAAAACCCTTAATTGATTTGATAAATCTTTTAAAAATAGAGTTGGATGAACTCTTCTATTTTTAAAAAAATCTTTTATAACTATTTTGAACTGATAACTCAATCCACTTTGGATATTTTCAAGCCCATCTATTAATAAATCTGTTATAGTTGAATCTCCAAATTTTGGCTTCAAATACTCTTTTACAATATCAAGCTGTTTCTCCCTGTTTTGGAATATATATCTTGTTGTAGCAGCTCTACTTCCATTTAAGGATATTTTAATTGTTGCCTCTAAATTGTTCTCTTTTTTTATTCCTTTAACATTAACAACCTCTTTTTCTTGAAATATTGGTATATATTGAGCTACTTTTCCATCTGCAATGATAAGAGAGTAGGCACCTTGATTTCCCTCTGGAAGTGAATCAAGACCATTAAATTCAGCAGTGGAGTCAATATATAAATCAAGAGATGGAATGTATGAAATTGCATGATTAAAATCTCTTGGATTAGGATTCTCATCTAGTTTAATTCGACCAATTCTTCCAGCTCTTACAAGAACCATATAGGCATCAATATTAACAACTTTTAAAAGAGAGTTTAAAAGATTTGCTTTATCTTTACAATCCCCAAATTTTCTATCCAATACCTCTGTTGCAGAGAATGGTTTATAACTATTAATACCTAACTCTATTCCAACATAATGGGTATTTTTAAAAACATACTCCTGAATTTTCTGAATCTTCTCTTTAAGAGATAATCCATCTGTCATTTTTTTTATCTCATTTGCAATCTCTGTTGGAATATCATCTCCACCTTTAATAAGATTTTTATACCAAGTAATCATCTCTTTCCACTCTTTAAAAGATGTAACAGAGAGATATAAATAGTTGTCTGTATAACCAGTTTGCATAGATTCGGTTGTCATATCCCCTATTGATGTAAATGGTATAAAATATTTAAAACCATATTTAGACTCCATATTTTTATTAAAATATAGAGTCATTGAATCAGGAATAATAAAACCAAAAATTGATAAATTTTTAGCAATTCCACTCTGAATATTATATGTTGAACCAAAAAATGATTCATGATAGATATTTTTTCTATTCAAGTAGTAGGATAGTTGAATAGTATCTCCAACCTCTAAATTTCCAATACTATAAACTCTTTGAGAGTAGTTCATAAAAGCACCATTCTGTTTTGAACGTGAAAATCGATTATTATAGTTTTGAATTTTAATTTTTGATCCATCTTTTTTTACTAAAAACATCTCTGAATATATTATCTCCTCATCCTCAGGAGCATAATATATTGGAACCTGATTATAGTATTGTAGTGCCTCTTTTGACTCTATTTTAACTGCAAAAGAGCGATATGTTTGATAAGAGTAATCCTCTTTAAGTTTGAGAAATGTATAGTCATATAAAAAGTAGGCTGGTGCATTCCACTTTTTATTAATAGTATTTTTAAACTCATCATCTAATGTTTTTTGATATGAAAGTGCCCAAAAATCAACTTTTTTACCATCATCCTGTAGATATTTATATATTTTATGGTCTGATGGATTAAATTCAAGATATTTTTCAAAAAATAGATTTGCCTGTTGGTAATCATTTTTTAATTGATAAATCTCTCCCATTAATAAAAGAACCTCTGGTGCATCTTTTAATATCAACTCATTTTTTTTATAGTGTTCAATAGCTTTATCATACTGCTGTTGAGCAGTTAAAACCCTTAACCATTTAATATTATAATTATAATGAAGAGGAATCTCTTTCAAAAGAGAGTGAAGAAGTTTTTTATAACTATTAAACTCTCCCTGTTCCCAATATAAAAGTAACAACTCCTCTTTATCACTACTTTGAAGCTCCTCTATATACTCTTCATAAAGTTTTACCCTATTTTTTTGAGTTAAAAGAGGATTCTCTTTTAGAAAAATAAATTTTTGATACTCTGTTAATTTTTTTGAAAATAGGTTAATTATTGGTTTATTTAAAGATGTTGTCTCTTTGTAAACTTTTTTTTCTACTATATTTAAAAGATTTTTTAGTTTTGAAAATCCATAAATCTCTAAATTTAAAGCATTATATATTTTATACTCCATTATATATTTTTCTAATGTATCTGGATATTTTTTTGAAAAATAATCAAAATATGAGAGAGTTTCAATTAAAAATCCCTTCTCTATTAAAGATTCAATATATTTTACTCCACCCTCTAAATGATATTCATAGGCAGATTTTTTAAGCATCTCATCTTTTTTATGTGGATCAAAACTGTGTAAATAGTATAACCAAGGATTGTTTTCAAAATATTTTTCAAAAGGTAAAGGTCTCTGTTTTGTATCAAAAGGGATAAAATAGTAGCTTAATACTCCCAAAATTGATAAATCAAACTCTTTATCAATATTTTTAGAGAGTTGAGTTATTATCTCCTCTATTTGATTCGAAATTTTAACAACAGATGATTTTCCATTGCTAACTATATTTTTTGAGGGGGTTATATCCTCTAAATTATCTGTGTAAAAACCGTTTGAATCTGTTAATCTAAGATAGATTCCCCAGTAGTTTTCAAATCCAACTTTAACAACAATTGAGTGAGTACCAGCAGAAAGTTTTACATCAACAACATGCTGATCATAATATGGAATTCCACCTTTTTCTCTATTAATAATTTTTTCTCCATTCAAAAATAGCTCTGTTCTTGAACCAGAACCCAATCGTATTTGATAAACCCCATCTTTTTTAACTTTAATATATGTTAAAAGATAGGCAAGAGAGTCTGGTTTTGGATTTATAAAATTCTTAAATTGAATAAACCCTTTATAATTATAGTTATTAATTGGTTTCCAATGGGTTTTTTGATTTTTCCCCTCCCACTCTTTAGATAAATCTAAATTTTTTTCAACTGGATACTCTTTTGAAAATCCACTATCTCCACTATTTTCAAATGGTCCAATCAAAGCATAGTTTTTAATAAAACCAATATTTTCAACCAATCCTCTTCTAAATTTAAATATATCAATATATGATTTCAAAATAGGATTTTTAAAATCACTGTTTAGTAACTCATCAAACTCAATATTATGATGAGTTTTCTCATTTTGAGATAATAGAATTAGTTTTGATAATATTTGCAGCTCATTTTTATCATCACCTAATAAAATATTAGTTGAAACAAAAAATAACAATGAAAATAATAAAAGATTTTTTACCATTATATTTCCTAT
>JAFGXH010000309.1 GCA_016936735.1 bacterium | reverse complement strand
TATGTTAAGTATTGGTAGGTCTATTTCGAGTCCTAATGAGAAAAATAGTGATATTTCATTAGTATCAACATCATCTGGAGCAAATCCAAATGAAAGATATATATTCCAATTTTGATATCTATCTGAATACATTGTATATCCACCTGTTATTGAAAAAAATTCATAAAGATATCTAACAGCACTCCCACCATAACCAGATATAACTTGGGAGAAGACATAGGTTTTAAAAAGGGATAGTTTTACATAAAGAGGCAATGTTTCATAAATAAAATTGTATCTACCCTTTAATGGTGTTATTACCAATGAATTAAAATCTGAATCAGCACTAAATTGATAACCAACAGTTGCTAATTCTCCTCTAAAATTCTCAATTTTTAATCCAAACATTGATGTTTCAAATGAGGTAAAAAATAGATGAGATGTATGAAGATTATCAAAAAGTGCAAAATTATGATACTCCATTGAGAAATCGGATAGTAAGAAGACCAATCCCTTCTCTATTGGTTTTGGTTTCTTTTTTTGAATATCCTCTAATAAAACCCCTTTTTTTTCTAACTCATTTTGATTTTTATCAAGTTTTTTCTCAATCTCCTCCTCCTCCTTCTTTTCACTCTCCTCATCAATTTCACTAGATTCAAGAATTATTCCAGAGAAATCCATATCATCTGCCATTAACTTATTAGAACTAGTTAATGAATAGATAATAAAAAATATAACCATAAAACCCATTTTTTTTATATTAGTCATTATAGATCCATTATAAAAATTTAATAATAAAGATAAATCAATCTATTTTTATAAAGAGCTCTATTTTAAACTCTCTTTATAAAATTCAGAATTTTTAAACTCTATATTCTCATTGAGATATTCAAGCTCTAATATTGTAGCATGTTTTCTTTTTGAATCAAACATTGTTGAAAGTGATATTATTTTTTTCCCATCTTGAGTTTTTACTTTTTTTACTAGATACTCTTTAAAAAATTCACCATCTTTATCAAAAAATCTCATTTTTAATGGAATATAGTCGGTTTTTCTAATATATAAAATAACTTTAGAGTATTGAGACTCATCTTTTTTATTAGGGGTTGATTCTATAACATAACACTCATTTTTACCAACTTTTGACTCCTCTAATTTCTTAAATTTAGCATCTTTTTGATGTTTTTGTTCTAAATCGGAGTATGTAAAATCTGTTCCTAAAAACCTCTCTCTTTTGTTTGATGATGATACAACTCTATTTATTTTATTTTGTGTTGGATAGTATAAATACTGTTCATCATCACTATCTTTTGTCTCTATTGATAGGAATTTAACTCCATTAATCTCTGGATTACCTGAAAAGATAGATAATGTTCTTTGAAAATTATCTATTTTTTTTGACTTAATTAAAACAACTCTCTCCTCCTGATTTTTATCTTTATCAATAAGAGTCATTTTTATTTTTGCTTCACTATTTTCATATGATAATGACTTATGTTCCAGCGACTTATCAATAATCTCTTTAGCTGTTAACTCCTCTGCTTGAATTGTTGATACTAGTAATATTAGAAAAAATGATAAAACTATTTTAATTTTCATTTCTCCTCCTCTTTTTTAAAAGGCCACCATCCCTTTTTCCCTTTGTCAAGTCTTAAATACTCTAACTCCTCTTTTAGATATTTATTTTCATCTCTTAATTTACTATTCTCTTTGCTTTTTTCTCTAATTACAGACTCAAGAACAGCTATTTTATCCTCAAGAGTTTTTATTTTTTTATCTATTGGTTGAGCTGTTTTCTCTTTCATTGATTCATATTCATCTCTTTTATAGGTTTTTATTACAAAGTTTTCACTCTCCTCTTGAGTTACATCTGTAATTTTTTCATCCTCTTTAATAATAACATCATCAACAGAATCATCTCCATCTTGGTATTGAGGTAAAAATAGTGATGATTTATCCATTTTCTGAGTTTTTAATTTGAAAATTGCCTCTTTTTTTTCAAAAAGATTTATTGCTTTTAAGAAATCAAAAGAATCAACCATTTTTCTTATAAACTCTTTCGCCTGCAGAATTATTCTTTTTAACTCCTCTGTAAAGTTTTGTGAGAATTCTAGAATAAATGTATAACCAAAATATAGTTTATCCTCTTCAAACTCTACAAAATGAACAATAACCTCCTCCTGTTCAATCATATCATTTAATTCATCCCAATCACCAGCCTCTTTCACATTATAAACAAAAGAGTATAAATGTGATTCAAGTTGAATATGAAATAGTATAATTGGGGCATTTTCTGTTTGAAATAGTTCAAACCAATATGCAAGAGAGCTTTTTTCATATTTTTCAAGAGAGTCTACTTGTATAAAAAGTGATGCCTCTGCATCATTTCCTAAAAAATGTATGTGAGTCTGTTTTGTAAGATTAAGTTTTAAAAATGTTGACTCTAATGGAACTCTTTCAAACATCTGTTTCTCCAAATGTATACTGTATTTTTTTAACATATATACTCTATTTTTGCAATAAAAGATAAATCTATAAATAAAATATTATACTAAAAAATAGTTTAGCATAAAAATTATAAGCATAGTATTAGAAATCTCAAAGTTTTTAATGAATTAAATTAATCAAATTTTAATCATATTATTTTATTTTTTTCTTGACATTTTATAAAAAAAAAGCTATATAAAAAACCGTGCCCGTTTAGCTCAGTCGGTAGAGCAGGTGACTGTTAATCACCGGGTCGTTGGTTCAAGTCCAGCAACGGGCGTTAGAGAGGCCGC
>JAFGXH010000308.1 GCA_016936735.1 bacterium | reverse complement strand
TACAAACTCTAAGAAAAATAGTAATTTTAATGCTAAAAGCAGTAATTCAACCTCTAGTAGTAGTAAAAAAACAGTATCTCCAAAAGAGATTATCTCTTTAGATGATGATTTCGGCAGATATTAAAAAATCAAAATAAATCATACATGAATAGTCTGTTTAACTTACTAAATATGAAATAAAAAAAATGAATACTCTGTTCAATCCACAGGAGATGTATGCAATAGATATTTTTTATGACAAAATAACTAAAACACAATATTTAAAAATATGACATTAGTATCATATCTCTATTATAAAAAACTTCAACTATCTATTCTTAAAGAGTTTTATAAATTAATTAAAATTTGGAAAATTGGTTGCTTTACATTTATCAACTGTTTTTATTGAGTTGAATCACTTTTTTAATATGTTTTTAGGAGGGGTTATGAAAAAACTTTTGACTGTTTTAATGATTTTATTGTCAATGAATCTATTTGCAAATGATTTTGGTGTTAAAGTTGGTTTAAATTACTCTTTATTTGATGATGGAGACACAAATAAAGATAACTCATTTGATGACTCTTTTGGAGGATTTACTGTTGGTGGATTTTATAAGTTTTCAATTACTAATCTCTTATCTCTAAAAACAGAGATATTATTAAGTAAAGATTTATATCCAACGATATTTTGTCATGAACCATCAAATACTTTTAATACATATAATTTAAAAATCCCTTTTCTTTTAAATTTATCCTCAAAATATGTTGATATTTATGGTGGAGTCTACTACAGTCGAATTATTTTTGAAACAGAATCAGAGGGGGATTATGTTGCAAGTGATTGGTTTGATAAAAATGATATGGGATTAACAGTTGGTCTCTCTTTCAACATTAATAATAATTTTTTTATTGATGCTAGAGTCTATTTGGGTACAAATATATACAAAAATAGTTTTCCTATCTATAATAGAAGCACAGAATTATCTGTTGGTTACAACTTTTAAGCATTTTTTTTTGGAATCATTATGAAAAAACTTTTGACTGTTTTAATGATTCTATTTACAAATGATTAAAGATGATTACTACTATTTCTTTTTTGCAGCTTTTTTCTCTTTTTTACTAATAGCATCAAGAATTAATCTTTTTAAATTTCCAGAAAGACCACTTACTCTTGATAAAGATTTTAGTTCAGGAAGTGGAAGCCCCTCTAATAGGTTTGCAGCTTTTCCAAGAGGTGTTTTGGGATGTTTTAGAATACTCATTTTTATTGCAGATTTTCTCATCCATTTTTTATTATTAGCAATAAATCTTATAACCTCTTGAGCAGTATTTTTATCAGAAGACCATCTTAATGCCTCTTGATCTGTTACCATTGGATTTCTAATAACTGCCTCAAGAACAAGTCTACTACTCTGCTTAATTAATATTCCTCTTGCCTCCATATTTCCTTTCATTGCTAATTTAATTTTCTCAGCAATATTCATCTCTGAAATAAGTCTTATAAGACTTTTTCTCTCCTCAACAACATTTGTATTAGAGTTTTCCTCTTCAATATTCTCTGCCTCATCTATTTCAGAAAGATCTACTTTAAAATCATCATCTTCACTATCTTCATCCTCTGACTCCTCTTTTTGAGAACTCTGTTTTGACTCTTTAAATTTAGGATCAATAAATTTACTCATAACATCATCAATCTCTTTCTCTGTTGTTTTACTTCTCTCTTTTTTCCCCTCATTTTGAAATTCACTTTTTAATTCATCAAAATTATCAATCTCTGTTAATATAATATTATGACGAAAACAGAACTCAAGTAATCTTTGAGCAATTGAAGATGGTGTATTATGAGCAAGATATATCTCTGATATTACAGAGGGAAACTGTATTAATCCCTGAATATTATTTGAAATTAACTCTATTTGTTCTGATGATAATAGTTCAATTTTCCCTTGAAGTAAGTCAAATTGAAACATTTTATGAAAAACAACTTTCTCAAAACGACTTTTAGAGAAAATATTTTTTTGGAAAAATATAGAGATTATCTCTTTTAAAACATGTGGTAATAGATTTGAAGCAAGAAGAGAGGCATCTAATATATTTTCTGGTAGTTCAAAAAGTGTTTTTTTTGCATCAGTAGAGATATCTAAGTCTGGATCAAATGTTAGATAATAGAGCAGTGTGACTTTCTCTTCAGGTTTCATAGGCTTTATTTTAGCCATTATCAATCTTTTAGGATGATCTAAAATCTCTTTTATTTGAGGCTCTGCATTCTCTAAAATCTCCTCCCAAGAGAGATTTTTAATAACCTCTTTCTCTTTGATTCTCTCTTGAATCTCTTTATCTGTCATCTGAATAATATTCTGTTTTGTTTCTACATTCTCTTGATGAGCCACTATATTTTGAGTAAGATTATTTGAGATATTCTGATTTAAACTATTTAAAGGTGTTGTATTTTGAGTTGTTGAATTCTCAATAGTAGTTTGTGTAATTGTGTTATGAAGTAATCTCTCTTTCATTAATTCAAAATTTTTGATTGGTAAATCAACCCCATTTCTAATTGCAAATTCAATAATTTTCTGTTTTTCACTTTTAGATATATCTGTTTGAAGAAGCTCTGCTGTGAACTCAATATCTTTTATTATAACAGATAATGCTTCAGATAGATATGAGCGAATCTCAATAGATAATCTATCAACTTTTTTAAGAAAAATCTTAAAATCGATATTTTTATTAGATATTAGATTTTTAAAAAGTGATAATGATTGTTTCTCTTGTTGAATTATTGAATGAAAAATACCAGTTAAAACAAATCTATGAAGAGGATTTTTGAGTGCTTCATAAAAAGTTGCCTCTGGAATTTTAAAAAATCTCTCTTTTGCAATAGTTTTTATATCATCAAATTGATCATATTGAAGAAAAAAAAGTGCTGTTACAAACTCAGATGGAGTTGGTTGAGGCATTATAACACCATTAGCAGCAATCATCCTAACTTTTTTTTCAGGGTTTAAAAGAATTTTTTGTAAAAGAGGGGAGAATGATTCAATAATCTCTGAAAATCTATTCATTATAACTCCTTGTGACTATTAGTAAAAGTTAGTGATTTAAAAATTCTCACTACTCTTAACTAAATTTTGAAAATTTATTTAATATGGATTTATGTCCAATATTAATTTAATAAAAGATTTTTATTATACAAAAATTAGTAACTATTCAGTGGAATTTAAATTTTATATAAAAAACTATTTTTTTCTTTTCCCCTCTTTTTCTTCTTTTTAGTAAATAAAATTAGAATTTTACTTACTTTTTAAGTCCCTCTCCAAGTATTGGGGAGGGATTTAGGGTGGG
>JAFGXH010000307.1 GCA_016936735.1 bacterium | reverse complement strand
TTTTTCATCTTTTTAGTAAATAAAATTAGCATTTTACCTACTTTTTAAGTCCCTCTCCAAGTATTGGGGAGGGATTTAGGGTGGGGGGTTCTTTTAAAATTTAAAAAAAATAGCTAAAATCAGTTTCCACTGAATAGTTACCAATAAAAACCTAATTTAACACTAAACAAAAGTTTTTTCAATTAGTTGTGATAAATTTTAAAACAGTTTGTTTAAAATAGTAAAAATCTTTAAATTAAAGATTTAAAAGTTTTGTTTTAAACATAAATATGCTAATATGGGATGGCAATTTTTAGGAGACTTTATGAGATTATTAGAGTGTGTTCCAAATTTTTCAGAGGGAAGAGACCAAAATATTATACAGCAGATTGTTTCTGCAATAAAAGAGCAGGGAGTTACAGTTCTTGATGTAGATCCTGGTGCTGCAACTAATAGAACAGTTGTAACTTTTGCAGGTGAACCAGATATGGTTGTTGAGGCAGCTTTTGCTGGAATTAAAAAGGCATCAGAGCTTATTGATATGAAAAAACATAAAGGTGCTCATCCTAGAATGGGAGCGACTGATGTTTGTCCATTTATCCCTTTAGAGGGAGTTTCAGAGGAGGAGGCAGTTTTTTATGCAGAGAAATTGGCAAAAAAAGTTGGAGAAGAGCTTTTAATTCCAGTATATCTTTATGAAAAATCTGCAAAAACAGAGAAAAGAAAAAACCTTGCAAATATAAGAGAGGGTGAGTATGAGGGTTTTTTCGATAAAATTAAAAAAGATGAGTGGAGACCAGATTATGGACCAAGTGAGTTCTCTTCTAAATCTGGAGGAACTGTTATTGGAGTAAGAGAGTTTCTAATTGCATATAATATAAATCTTAACACACGCTCTGTTCCTATTGCTAAAAAAATAGCAGATCAATTGAGAGAGAAGGGGGTTCTTCAAAGAGATGAACAGGGAAAATTATTAAAAGATGAGAATGGTGAAAAAATATTTAAACCAGGTCTATTTAAAGATGTAAAAGCTGTTGGTTGGTACATTCCTGAGTATCAAAGAGCACAAATATCTATAAATTTAGTAAACTACAAAGTATCTCCTCTTCATGAGGTTTTTGATGCAGCCTGCAAACTTGCAGAGATAGAGGGAATTCGTGTTACAGGAAGTGAATTGGTTGGACTTATTCCTAAAGAGCCACTTTTTAATGCTGGAGTTCACTATCTAAAAAAATCAAATCAATCCTATGCTGTTTCTGAAATAGATGCAATAACAACAGCTATTCAATCTCTTGGATTATCTGAATTAACAGCATTTAATCCAACTGAAAAAGTGATTGAGTATAAAACAGCAGTAAAAAGACCTTTAATATCTAAAACAGTTGTTGATTTTTGTGATGAGTTAGCATCTGACTCTCCAGCACCAGGTGGTGGATCAATTGCAGCACTTGCTGGAGCTTTATCATCTGCTCTTAGTTCAATGGTTGGAAATCTTACAATTGGTAAAAAGGGTTATGAATCTTTTTCAGAGGAGTTTAAAGAGTTATCATATAAGGCACAGAGAGCAAAAGAGTTTTTTACCTATATAATAGATGAGGATACATTTGCTTTTGATAAAATTATGGATGCCTTTAAACTTCCTAAAAAAACAGATGAAGAGAAAACTGAAAGAGATAATGCAATAGAGGAGGCAACTAAAAATGCAACTAAAATTCCATTCTCTGTTCTTGAAAGAGTTCCTGAAATTCTTGAATACACACTATTTTGTATTAAAAATGGTAATCAAAATGCGTTATCAGATTCAGGAGTCTCTGGATTAATGGCTAAATCTGCCGCATATGGTGCTTTTTATAATGTAAAAATAAATATAAAAAGCCTAAAAGATGAAACTTTTAAAAATGATATTTTAGAAAAATCAACTCAAATAATAAAAAAAGTTGACTCTCTTGCATCTGAAATAGAGTCAATTATTAATGAGAGATTATAAGGAGTAAATAATGAGAAATGGCTTTATTGATTTTTTAAATAGCTCTCCAACACAATATCATGCTGCTGAAGAGATTGAAAAAAAATTAAAAGATAGTGGTTTTATATATCTTGAAGAGAGTAGTAGATGGAGTTTACAAAAGGGTGCAAAATACTATATAAAAAGAGATAACTCATCAATCGCTGCTTGGATAAACACAACAGACTCCGTTGAGGATGGTGGCTTTAAAATTGCAGCAGCACATACAGATAGTCCATCATTAAAAATAAAGTGGGGCTCTGAAACTGTTCAAAATGGCTGTATTAAAGCAACAACAGAGATTTATGGTGGTCCTATTATCTCAACTTGGCTTGATAGAGCTTTAAAAATAGCTGGAAGAGTTGTTTATGAATCTACTGATGGTATTAAAACTAAAAGTATTGTATTAAAAACAAAAGTTGTAATACCAAATTTAGCAATCCACCTTAATCGAGAGATTAATGAGGGGTTTTCATACAATCCTCAAAATCATCTATCAGTAATTTTATCAACACAACCATATGATGGCTCTATTCTAAAAAAATGGATATCTGAAGAGTATGAAATTGATTCTGAATCTATTTTAGATGCAGATCTTTTCCTTTATAACTCTGAAGGTGCTATTTTAATGGGAGAGGAAAGTAATACAATACTCTCATCACGACTTGATAATTTAGAGAGTTGTCATGCTATTTTAGAGGCTTTGATAGCATCAGAGGCATCAAGAAAAGTAAAAGTTGCTCTATTTTTTGATAATGAGGAGATTGGAAGTCAAACTAGAATGGGAGCAGATTCTCAATATTTAACAATGTTACTTCAACGAATCACTTTTGGGAATAGTGAGAATATAGAGGCCTATCATATAGCTTCAGCTAAATCAATAATGATATCAACAGATATGGCTCATGCAGTTCATCCTAATTTTGCAGATAAACATGACCCAAAATATCAACCACTATTAGGAAATGGACCTGTTATAAAATATAGTGCATCATTTAGATATGCAACAACAGCAGAAACAGCATCATATTTTGTATCTGTTTGTAAAAAAGCATCTGTTCCATCTCAAAAAATTCTTAATCGTTCAGATATTCGTTCTGGTTCAACAGTTGGTCCAATGAGCTCTGCACTATCTGGAATTGCTACTGTTGATATAGGGAATCCAATGTGGGGAATGCACTCTATTATGGAGACAGCAAATCTTTTAGATCATCAATATCTTATAGAGGCTTTAAAAACTCATTTTAGTGATTTTTAAAATCGCTCTATTTTAATATCAATATTTTGGAAAAATAAAATCATACTCCTAACTGTTTTTTGAGAAGCTCTGTTGTAACAGATTTAGGTCTCTCTATAGGAAGACCTAATATTCTATCCCATAACAAAGATGATAATACACCAATTGCTCTTGAAACACCAAATAAAACAGTATAAAACTCATACTCTTTCATTCCATAATGAACAAGAAGAACTCCAGAGTGAGCATCAACATTTGGCCAAGGATTTTTTGCCTTTCCATGTTTTTGCAATACATCTGGTGCAACCTCAAATATATTACTTACAATTTGGAATAGTGGATCATTTGGAAGATATTTTCTTGCAAATTCACGTTGTGCACAATATCTTGGATCTGTTTTTCTTAAAACAGCATGCCCATATCCAGGAATAACCTGCCCACTATTAAGTGTTTCCCAAAGAGCCTTTTCAATCTGCTCTTTTGTTGGAACACAAGAGCCACAAATTCTCTCTCTTAAATCACTAATCCATCTTAGAACCTCTTGGTTTGCTAACCCATGAAGTGGACCAGCTAGTCCAGCCATTCCTGCTGCAAGAGAAAGATAAGGATCACTTAATGCAGAGCCAACTAAATGGGTTGTATGTGCAGATACATTTCCACCCTCATGATCTGAATGAATTGTTAAATATAGTCTCATTAATTCATAAAATTCATCACTATCATACCCCATCATATGAGCAAAATTTGCACTCCAGTCTAGTTTTGGATCAGGAGAAATATTTATACTACCTCTATATTTTCTTCTATAAATATATGCAGCAATAACAGGAAGTTTTGCTATTAAATCTAATGTATCTTCATAAATAGGATCCCAATAATCTTTTTTATGAATCCCCTCTTGATATTTTTTTGCAAAGTTAGACTCTGTTTGTAATGCTGTTATACCAATAATAAATTGTGTCATTGGATGTGTTGATATTGGAAGAGCATCTAATGTGTCAAAAACATGTTTTGGAACAAAAACTCTTTTTGAAAACTCATCAGTGATATTTTTTACATTATCCTCTGTTGGAAGCTCTCCTGTAAGTAAAAGATAAAAAAGCCCCTCTGGTAAAGGTTCACCCTCCTCTTTTGCTTTTGGAAGAAGTTTTTGTAATTCAGGAATGGAGTAACCTCTAAAACGAATTCCCTCTTCAGCATCTAATAGTGATGTCTCTGTTACTAAACTTTTTACTCCTCTCATTCCTCCATAAATTTGAGAAAGAGTCACCTTATCAATCTCAACATCTCCATACTCTTTTAAAAACTCTTTAATCTCAACTGCAAACTCAATCCCTTTTTTATAAAATTTTTCCTTTAACTCTTTCATAAATCCTCCTTTTGCATTTCGTATTAAATATATTAATACAAATTTTTTAATTGTCAATAGCAATATTATAAAATTTTCTTTTTTTTTACATTAAAAATATTAAAAAAAGTAATAAAAACCATTGACAAAATAAAAATTATTACTAATATTCTGTTTGTATTTTTTATGAGGTTTTTATGAAAAGAAAAATTTTATCAATTTTAAGTTTAATGGATAACTCTATAACTAATGATAATGATAAAATCACTTTATCAACAATAGAGATTGAAAAAATTAAATATTTTCCAATCTCATTTTTTGCTGCAATTTTAGGTTTAAGTGGAGTCTCTATTGCAACAGAGAAATTTGGGATTCATAGTAAAATTCCATTTTTAATTGTGTTCTCTATTTTTTCTATTTTTCTTTTTCTCTATTTATTAAAAGCTATTCTATATTTTGACGAAGTAAAGGCAGATTTCAAACATCCAATAAAACTATATTTTTTCTCTGCAATTACAATATCTTTTTTATTATTAAGTATAGTTTCATTGGATCACTATCTATTTTTATCTAAAACTCTTTGGTTTTTTGGAATTATATCTCACTTTTTAATATTTATCATAACTCTTTCTGAATGGTTAAAAAGAGATTTAAAAATATCATCAATAACTCCAGCTTGGTTTATTCCAGCTGTAGGGAATATTGTTGTTCCTATTGCAGGAGTTAAACATGCCCATCCAGAGATATCTTGGTTTTTCTTTTCAATTGGTCTATTTTTTTGGATTATATTAACAATAGTTCTTCTTTTTAGACTATTTTTTGATAGTGATTTACCTAAAAAACTTCAACCAACATATTTTATACTTATTGCACCACCTGCAATTGGTTTTTTATCTCTTTCAAGATTAACAAAAGATGCCTTAATTTTTAAAACAATTCTATATTATATAGCTCTATTTTTGACAATATTTCTATTTACAAAACTCTATAGATTTTTGAAATCCCCTTTTTATCTCTCTTGGTGGGCATATACATTTCCTATCTCTGCAATAACAATCTCAACTTTTTTATATGATAAAACAATAAACAGTTATTATAAAGATAACATTACTATTTTTTATTCACTATTTATTGGATTATTTACAATTCTCCTTATTATCACATCATTTATTTTGATTAGAACAGTTATAGGAGTGATTAAAGGTGAATTTTGTTTAAAAGAGGATTAAAACACTCTTCATCTATCTTTCAAAATTAATACTTGAAAAATTCAAATTAATAGTTAAAATTAACACTGTTTTGAACTATTCTACTTGTGAGGAGTTATGGATTGGATTATTGGTGGTTCAATAGGTGGAGTCCTATTATTTGTAATTTTATATTATCTTGTAAATCAAAAAAGAAAAAAAGATGAAGAGAGAGATAATGCTGCTCTTGCATTTAAAGCTAATATCGAGGCTGAATTAGAGTCTAAGAGAGTAGCTGAGCAAAAAGCTAAGGATGAGGCAGAGGCTAAGAAAATAGCTGATGAAAAAGCAGAAGCTGAACAAAAAGCTAAAGATGAGGCAGAGGCTAAGAAAATAGCTGATGAGAAAGCAAAAGCTGAACAAAAAGCTAAAGATGAGG
>JAFGXH010000037.1 GCA_016936735.1 bacterium | reverse complement strand
AAATTATGAGATTTATTTAAAAATAAACTATAAGTTATCTCATTTTAAATGCTAAAAAAAGAGAACAAATTAGATAAAATTATCTCATTTTAAAATATACTTATTTATGATATTCTAAGATATTATAAAATCTGAAAAAGAGTTTTATAATCTATGAAATTAAAACAATATAAACCAAGAGGAGGTTAAAATGGAGAAAACTTACAAAGAGTGTTTTTTAAAAGTAATTAATGATGAAATTAATAATCCAAATATTAGAGTCCTCTATTTTCAAATGGGAGAACCAGTATCTAATGATACAATAGAGAAAATTGAAAATAAACTTGGATTCCCTCTTGACCCTGCAATTATATCTCTTTATAAAGAGTTTAATGGCTTAATTTATCGTTCTTATGAAATTAAACCTGAAATTGCATCAAATAATGAAGAGATTGGTAAAGTATGGTTTGATGATAAAATTAGTTGGAGTAGTTTTTGTGATGATGCAATTCCATGGTTAGATGCTGAGTCTGCATTTATGCCAAGCTCTATAAGACATATCTATTTTCGTACATTAGAGGATATTTTTCTTGGAGAACAATATCTTATTGAAGAAGAAGATGATGATGATGACGATGATTTAATTGATGATATGTATAAAAGTGATATACAACAAAAAGATCTCTATCTTTTTGATGCTTGGCACTACTTCTATCCAATTATGATTGAAGCAAGAGAGATATCTAAATCATTTCATGTTGTTATGGGTTCTGATTATGGTGCTTGTTATGATGATTACCCTAAAATAACATTTGAAAATTATATTAAACAATTCTTTTATCAAAATAGATTTTCAAATCGTTATTTTGGTGATGAAGAGTTTGATGGATTTACTCTTGATCCTATCGATTATGAATGAGATTTAAAAAATAACCAAAAATAAACTCTATCATTCAGAAACAATTCCAAATCGAAAATCTTTTGGTGGAACTCCTGTTTTCTTTTTAAATAGTTTACTAAAATATTCAGGATATTCAAAACCTAAATCATAAGATATCTCATTGACTGTTTTATTTGATGTTGCAAGAAGCTCTTTTGCTTTATTGATAAGTGCAAGATTGATGCTCTCTTTTAAAGTTTTACCACTCTCTTTTTTTAATAAATCACTTAGATAGTTTTGAGAAAGAGCCATTTTATCTGCTAACTCTTTTGTTGTTGGAGCTCCAAACTTTTTAATACTATCTAAATCAACTCTGCTATTTAAAAAACTGTTAAAATCATCAATAAAAGATTTATTAAAGTTTTTTCTTGTAATAAATTGTCTTCCATAAAATCTTTTACTATAGTTTAAAAGAAGTTCAATATTGGTAATAATAAGCTCTTGACTAAACTCATCAATATTTGAGGAGAGTTCATTATCTATTTCAGCAATAATTCTCTCTAAAATTGATCTCTCTTTATCTGAAATATGTAAAGCTTCAGTGATATCATAGGAGAAGAAACTATAACTATCCATTTTTTTTTGAAGTTGATTTCCAACTATTAAATCTGGATGAAAAAATAGAGCCCACCCTTTAGTCTCAAAATCTATCTCCTCTTTCTCAATGATTATACTTTGATTTGGAGCAATATATCTCATTGTTCCCTCTTCAAAATCTAAAGTTGTTCCACCATAAATAACTCTATTTGAACAACTATCTTTTAAAAACACAGAGTAAAAAGATGTAACAACTCTTTTAGAAAGATAATCTTTATTAAAATCTGCTTTTGATAAATCAACAACAGTAAGTAATGGGTGTTTTGGTTTTCCAAAATTGATAGCTTTATGTAAATCTGTTATTGTCTCTAATTTTATAATATCATTCATGCTCAACTACCCTTTTAAAAAATATATTCTGCTTTTGTTAAAGATTCAGAAAGAGTCCAAAGTTTTTTTAAATTCTCTCTGTTTTGAGAGTATTTAGATTTTTTTGCTCTTCCAGCCTTACCTTTAAACTCACAACATCCCTGTGGGCCAAAATATTCACCACCTTTAGCTGTTTCATCAAAAGATGCCATTAAAGTTGGTAAAGCTCCCCTTTTTGCAGATTGAAAAACAAGAGCCTCAATGCCTGTATATTTCATAAGTTTTATTTGAAAAGGTTTTAGATGTCTTGTTAGCTCTGTTGAGGATATTCCTGGATGAGCAGAAACAGATAAAATTTTCTTTCCAACCTCTTGAAGTCTATTATTTAACTCATTTGCAAACATTAAACAGGCAAGTTTACTTTGAGCATAGGCATCTGTTTTTGAATATTTTTTTTCCCAATGTATATCATCAAAATTAATAACACCTTTTCCCCATTTATGAGCCAAACTACTAAGAGTTACAACTCTTGAATCTGATGAATCTGGCATTAAATCTAAAAGTAAAGAGGTTAAAAGAAAATGTCCTAAATAGTTTGAACCCATTTGATTCTCAAAACCATCAACTGTTTTAGAGTACTCTGGCCACATAACTCCAGCATTATTAATAAGATAGTTTAGTTTTTGATATTTTTCTCTAAATGTTTTTACAAACTCTCTTACAGATGATAAACTGCTTAAATCTATTTTAATAATATCTAATTGAGCATCTTTAACTTGTAAAAGAATACTATTTTTAGCATCTGTTGCCTTTTGAATGTTTCTACAAGCCATAATAATAGTGATTCCTTTTTTAGCAAACTCTAAAGCTGTTTCAAAACCTAATCCACTATTTGCCCCTGTAATAATTGCAATCTCTTTCATAAAACCTCCAAAGTATAAAAACGAATCAAACATTCACAACAATATTAATTTAACTATTAAAATTTAATATACCATGTATAATTTACAGATAATTATGAACAAAATCTAGATTTTAAAGAAAATATTAAAGAGATAGATTTAGATTATTAACTTTTAATAACTATTTTTCCAATTTGATCTGCATAGTTATGAGCAAAAATCTCTTTCTCTCTTCTTGATATTTTATAATGATATCTATTATTAAGTTTATCATAATCCAATCCCTTTTTTGATGGTTCTAAAACCTCTTTTTTCCAATGAACCCAATGTCCAATCTCATGAATAATAGTTCTATAAAGCTGAGTATTTCTAATTGACTCTTTTGATGTTTTAATTAAATAGAGTCTTCCATTATCCTCTATTTGATGACCATCAGATATCAATCTATTAAACTCTTTTTTAGTTTCTGAATCTAATGATTTACTCCATTTTATTATAAAGTTATCTTTAACTGCTTCTAAAACAATTGCAGCCCCTTTAAATCCACAAATATTAACATTATATCCTAACCTTCCCCAAACAGGTTGAAATATCTCCTCTTTTCTTTTTGCTTGTCTAAAAAAGAAATGATTGATTCCACTCCAATCATCTTTTGGAATCTGTTTCAAAAGAGATATAATATCATCAACAGTAACTGAATATGAGTAATCTTTTTTTGTTTTTTCTATTATAAAAACAATCTCTTTATCAAAAATCTCTTTTTTAATAATCTCATAACTATTTGAAACTCTTACCCAAAACACTAAATCACCATAAAAATAGTTTGGAATAGTTAATATATTATTTTTTTTATAACCAGATTTAGATGTACCAATATTTTTATTTCTTCTGATTGGATTATATCTTTTGTTCATATTAACCTCTTATATCTAAATAGTTTATAATTCATTTTACACTATTTATCAAATTTAAAACTAAAATATTATAAATATTTTACAAATATCTATTTTTAGGCTAGAGTATCTAAGTTTGGTTATGGAGTATTATGATTAGTAAAAATGTTAAATTTAAAAAAGTTAAAACAGAAAAAGATATTGAAACAGTTGTAGCAATTGCTAATATAGTTTGGAAAGAGCATTATATACCAATTATAGGAGAGAAACAGGTTCAATATATGCTTAAAAACTTTCAAAGCAAAGAGGCAATAGTTGAACAAATTAACTCCGAATATATCTATTATAAAATAATATGTATTAGAAAATCAATTGGTTATTTATCAATAAAACCATTAAAAGATGAACGAAAACTATTTTTAAGCAAACTCTATCTTTTTTTAGAACATCGAGGAAAAGGGTTATCTAAAGTTGTAATAGAGTTTCTGAAAACATTAACAAAAGATTTGGATTTAGATGAGATATATTTAACAGTAAATAAAAATAACACAAACTCAATAACAGCCTATAAAAAACTTGGATTCTCTATAACAGAGGAGATTGTTCAAGATATTGGTTCAGGTTTTGTTATGGATGATTATGTTATGAGACTTCCTATTTTAGAATAATTTATCTATAAATAAAACTGAAGAGAAAAACGATTTTCAAATGGTTTTAAACAAACTGTTTGAGATAGTTTTTAATTTTAAAGATATAAATGATAGAAAAAGATTAAGAGATTTAATCTCATTGTATGTTGAAGAGGCAATAAACATAAAAAACAAAAAAGATGTTTTAGATTT